>NZ_JBIRBA010000011.1:0-275457 GCF_044326345.1 Actinomadura sp. 9N215
CGTCCTGCCGCCGACGTCGTCGGTCGAGGCGGGCGCGGCGCGGCTGCGGGCCCTCCCCACCGGCGGGCGCACGCCGCTGGCCGCCGGGCTGGTCCGCGCGGCGGAGGTGCTGCGCGCCGAGCGGCTGCGCGACCCGGCGCGGCGCCCGCTGCTCGTGATCGTCACCGACGGGCGCGCGACCGCCGGCGGCGACGGCGACGTGGCGCGGGCCGCCGGGCTGCTCGCGGGGACGGCCGGGATCGTCGTCGACTGCGAGGACGGCCCCGTCCAGCTCGGCCTCGCCGGACGGCTCGCGACGCGGCTCGGCGCACGCCTCGTGCCGCTGGGCGACCTCGACGGGATCGTGCGCGATCAGCGGAAGGCGGCCTGAGATGCCCCAGGGGAAGCCCGTGTCCGTCCCCGACGACGGACTGACCACGCGGCAGCGCCGCAACCGGCCGCTGCTGATCGTCCACACCGGTCCAGGGAAGGGGAAGTCGACGGCGGCGTTCGGGATGGCGCTGCGGGCGTGGAACCAGGGCTGGCCGGTCGCGGTGTACCAGTTCGTGAAGTCGGCGAAATGGCGGATCGGCGAGGAACGCGCGCTGCTGGTCCTGGGCGAGAGCGGCGAGGGCGGGCCGGTCGCGTGGCACAAGATGGGCGAGGGCTGGTCGTGGCTCCGGCGGCCGGGCGCCGAGGACGACCACGCCGCGAACGCGCGCGAGGGCTGGGCGCAGATCAAGCGCGACCTGGCCGCCGGGACGCACCGCTTCTACGTCCTGGACGAGTTCACCTACCCGCTCAAGTGGGGCTGGCTCGACCTGGACGACGTCGTCGAGACGCTCACGTCCCGTCCCGGCGACCAGCACGTCGTCGTCACCGGGCGGGACGCGCCCGACCGGCTCGTCGAGGCCGCCGACCTCGTCACGGAGATGGGCAAGGTCCGGCACCCCATGGACGCCGGGCAGAAGGGGCAGCGGGGCATCGAGTGGTGACCGCGGGGCGCGTCCCACGGCTGGTGGTCGCGGCGCCGGCGTCCGGGAGCGGGAAGACGACGGTGGCGACCGGGCTGATCGCGGCGCTGCGGGCGCGCGGCCTGGCGGTGTCCCCGCACAAGGTCGGGCCCGACTACATCGACCCCGGCTATCACGCGCTCGCCGCCGGACGCCCGGGCCGCAACCTCGACCCCTGGCTGGTCGGCGAGGACCGGATCGCGCCGCTGTTCCTGCACGGCGCCGCCGGGTGCGACGTCGCCGTGGTCGAGGGCGTGATGGGCCTGTTCGACGGGCGCGGCGACGGCGGCTTCGCGTCCACGGCCCATGTCGCGCGGCTGCTCGCCGCGCCCGTCGTGCTCGTGGTGGACGCCGCCCGGCAGAGCCGTTCGGTGGCGGCTCTCGTGCACGGCTTCGCGTCGTTCGAGCCGGACGTCCGGGTCGGCGGGGTCGTCCTCAACCGGATCGGGTCGGACCGGCACGAGGAGCTGTGCCGGGCCGCGCTGGCGGCGGCGGGCGTGCCGGTGCTCGGCGCGGTCCGCCGCGACGACGCGGTCGTGACGCCGTCCCGGCACCTCGGCCTGATCCCGGCGGCCGAGCGCGGGACCGAGGCCGTGCGCGCGGTCGACCGGCTCGGCGACCTGATCGCCCGCTCCTGCGACCTGGACGCGCTGCTACGGCTCGCCGCCACCGCTCCCCCGCTGCCGGGCCGGGCCTGGGATCCGTCCGAGCAGGTGGAGGCGTTGCCGGGACGTCCGGTGGTCGCCGTCGCGGGCGGGCGGGCGTTCACCTTCTCCTACGCGGAGCACGCCGAACTGCTGCGCGCGGCGGGCGCCGACGTCGCGGTCTTCGACCCGCTGCGCGACGAGGCGCTCCCGGACGGCGCCGCCGCGCTCGTCATCGGCGGCGGGTTCCCGGAGACGCACGCCGCCGAACTCGCCGCCAACGCGCCGATGCGCGCGGCCGTCGCCGCTTTCCCCGGCCCGGTCGCGGCGGAATGCGCGGGCCTCCTCTACCTGTGCGAGGAACTCGACGGGCGTGAAATGTGCGGACGGGTGCCCGGACGGGCGCAGATGACGCCGACGCTGACGCTCGGATACCGGGACGCGGTCGCGGTGGCGGAGTCGCCGCTGACCCGTCCGGGCGAACGGTTCCACGGCCACGAGTTCCACCGGACGGCCCTGACCACCACCGCCGGTCCCCTCTTCCAGTGGAAGGACGGGAGAGACGGGTTCGGGGACGACCGGATCACCGCGTCTTACCTGCATCTGCACTGGGCCGGGCACCCGGAGGCGGCTCAGCGGCTGGTGTCGTCCGCGTCGCCCCCGTCGTCCGCGTCGCCCCCGTCGTCCTCCAGGTCGCCCTCCGCCTTGAGGTAGACCTCCTGGAGGCCCTGGAGGACCTCCGGGTCCGGGTGCTCCCACATGCCGCGCTCGGCCGCCTCCAGCAGCCGTTCGGCGATGCCGTGCAGCGCCCACGGGTTGGACTCCTGCATGAACGCGCGGTTCTCCTCGTCCAGGACGTAGGCGGCGGTGAGCCGGTCGTACATCCAGTCGGCCATGACGCCGGTGGTGGCGTCGTAGCCGAACAGGTAGTCGACGGTCGCGGCCAGCTCGAACGCGCCCTTGTAGCCGTGCCGGCGCATCGCGGCCAGCCAGTTCGGGTTGACGACGCGGGCGCGGAAGATCCGCGCGGTCTCCTCCGACAGCGTCCGGGTGCGGACCGCGTCCGGGCGGGTGCTGTCGCCGACGTAGGCGGCCGGGTCGCGGCCGGTCAGCGCCCGCACCGTCGCGATCATGCCGCCGTGGTACTGGAAGTAGTCGTCAGAGTCGGCGATGTCGTGCTCGCGGGTGTCGATGTTCTTGGCGGCCACGGCGATCCGCCGGTAGGCGCTCTCCATGTCGGCGCGGGCCGGGACGCCGTCCAGGTCGCGGCCGTAGGCGTGGCCGCCCCACACCGCGTACACCTCGGCGAGGTCGGCGTCGTCGCGCCAGGTGCGGCTGTCGATGAGCGGCAGCAGGCCCGCGCCGTACGCGCCGGGCGCGGAGCCGAAGACGCGGAGGGTGGCGCGCCGGTCGTCGCCGTGCCGCTCCCGGTCGGCGTTCACGTGGGCGCGGACGTGATTGGCGTCGTCGGGCTCGTCGAGGGCGGCGACGAGGCGGACGGCGTCGTCCAGCATCGCGACGACGTGCGGGAACGCGTCCCGGAAGAACCCGCTGATGCGGACGGTCACGTCGATGCGCGGCCGGCCGAGCTCGGCGGGCGGGACCGGTTCGAGGCGGGTGACGCGGCGGGACGCCTCGTCCCACTCCGGGCGGACGCCGAGCAGCGCCAGCACCTCGGCCACGTCGTCGCCGGCCGTGCGCATCGCGCTCGTCCCCCACACCGACAGGCCCACCGAGCGCGGCCATTCGCCGTGGTCGGCGCGGTAGCGCGCCAGCAGCGACTCGGCCATCGCCTGCCCGGTCTCCCAGGCGAGGCGGCTGGGCACGGCGCGCGGGTCCACCGAGTAGAAGTTGCGGCCGGTCGGCAGGACGTTGATCAGGCCGCGCAGCGGCGAGCCGCTCGGCCCGGCCGGGACGTAGCCGCCGTCCAGCGCGTGCAGGACGTGGTCCACCTCGTCGGTCGTGCGGGCCAGGCGCGGGACGACCTCCGTCGCGGCGAACGCCAGCACCCGCGCCACGAGCCCCCTCCGCTCCTCGGGCGCCCGGGCGGCGACCTGGGGAACCGCGTCCGGCGACCAGCCGGCGTCCTCCATCGCCTGGACGAGGGAGCGGGCCGCGGCCTCGGCGGCGTCGACGTCGGCGAGCGCCTCGGTGCCGTCCTCGGCGAGGCCGAGCGCCTCGCGCAGGCCGGGCAGCGTCTCGCGTCCCGACCACATCTGCCGGGCGCGCAGCATGGCCAGCACCAGGCCGACGCGGACCGCGCCGGACGGCGCCTCGCCGAGGACGTGCAGGCCGTCGCGGATCTGCGCGTCCTTCACCTCGCACAGCCAGCCGTCCACGTGCAGGACGAAGTCGTCGAACTCGGCGTCGTGGGGACGATCGTCCAGGCCGAGGTCGTGGTCGAGCTTCGCGGCCTGGATGAGCGTCCAGATCTGGGCGCGGATCGCGGGCAGCTTCGCCGGGTCCATCGCGGCGATGGTGGCGTGCTCGTCCAGGAGCTGTTCGAGGCGGGCGATGTCGCCGTAGGTCTCGGCGCGGGCCATCGGCGGGACCATGTGGTCCACGAGCACGGCGTGCGCGCGGCGCTTGGCCTGCGTGCCCTCGCCGGGGTCGTTGACGAGGAACGGGTAGACCAGCGGGACGTCGCCGAGCGCCGCGTCGGTGCCGCACGACGCCGACATGCCCGCCGCCTTGCCGGGCAGCCATTCCAGGTTGCCGTGCTTGCCGACGTGCACGATCGCGTGCGCGCCGAACTCGTCCGACAGCCAGCGGTAGGCGGCCAGGTAGTGGTGGCTCGGCGGCAGGTCGGGATCGTGGTAGATCGCGATGGGGTTCTGCCCGAACCCGCGCGGCGGCTGCACCATGACGACGACGTTCCCGGCGCGGAGCGCGGCGAGGACGATGTCGCCGTCCTGGACGAACAGCCTCCCGGGCGGCGGGCCCCAGTGCCGCTCCATCTCGTCCCGCAGATCCTGCGGGAGGGTGCGGTACCAGCGCTCGTAGGACGCGGCGGAGATCCGGACGGGGTTGCCCGCGAGCTGCTCCTCGGTGAGCCAGTCCTCGTCCTGCCCGCCCGCCGCGATCAGCGCGTGGACGAGCGCGTCCCCGTCCTGCTCGGCGACGCCGGGGAAGCCGTCGCCGAGGTCGTATCCGGCGCCATCGAGCCGGGCCAGGAGCCGGACGGTGCTCGCCGGGGTGTCCAGCCCGACGGCGTTGCCGACGCGGGAGTGCTTCGTCGGGTACGCCGACAGCATCACGACCAGGCGCCGCCCGGCGGTCGGCGTGTGCCGCAGGCGGCCGTGCCGGACGGCGATGCCCGCGACCCGGGCCGCGCGCTCGGGGTCGGCGGCGTAGACGGTCAGGCCGTCCTCGCCGGTCTCCTTGAACGAGAACGGGACGGTGATGATCCGTCCGTCGAACTCGGGGATGGCGACCTGCGACGCGGCGTCGAGCGGGGACAGGCCGTCGTCGCTCGCCTCCCAGTCGGCCCGGGGCATGGTGAGGCAGAGGCCCTGCAGGATCGGGACGTCCAGTTCGGCGAGGGCGCCGACGTCCCACGCCTCGTCGTCGCCGCCCGCCCCGGCCGTCGCGGGCCGCGACCCGCCCGCCGCGAGGACGGTCACGACCAGCGCGTCCGCTTCGCGGAGCGTGTCGAGCAGCGCGGGTTCCGCCGTGCGCAGCGAGGAGCAGAACACCGGCAGCGCCCGTCCGCCCGCGTCCTCCACGGCGGTGCACAGCGCCTCGACGAAGCCGGTGTTCCCGGCCACGTGATGCGCGCGGTAGTACAGGACCCCGACCACAGGGCCTTCGGAGGCGCGGGGCTCACGCTCCAGCCGTCCCCACGTGGGGGTGGGCTGCGGCGGCGCGAACCCGCGGCCGGTCAGCAGCACGGTGTCGCACAGGAAGGCGTGCAGCTCGGTCAGGTTCGCGGGGCCGCCGTGCGCGAGGTAGGCGTGCGAGTCGGCGCACACGCCGCCGCTCACCGTGGAGAGCTCCATCAGCTCCGCGTCAGGCGCCTGCTCACCGCCGAGCACGACCACCGGCCGCGGGCCCGCCAGCAGGGCGTCCAGGCCGTCCTCCCAGGCGCGCCGCCCGCCGAGCAGCCGGACGACGACGAGATCGGCGCCCTCGACCAGGTCGGGCAGGTCGTCCACGGCGAGCCGCGCGGGGTTGCCGAGGCGGTAGGCGGCCCCGGACGCGCGGGCGCTCAGCAGATCGGTGTCGGACGTCGAGAGCAGCAGGACGATGCGCTCCTGCGCGGACGTGTCGGCGGACACGGCGGATCCTCCCCTGGGGTCCTCGCCCCGGTCGCGGGTGTCACGACGGCTGGAGTGTCCTGGCTTCCGGATCGGCGCTCGCCCCGGCCTTCCCGTCCCTGCGGACAGTGGCCGTGTGCGGGGTTCGCTCCCCGGTGACAGTGGCGGGACCGCGCCGGATTCCCACCGGCTTCCTCCACTGCCGTCGTCGATCAGAAGCGTACGGCAGCGCGGGCCGCCCGCAAACAGTGGCCGAGCGGAGCTCGTCCTTTGACCGGCGGCGGGCGGGGGACGGGAGGACGGGGGTTAACATCCTCATCGTGCCGAATGTCCAAGCGATGGGGAGGTCGCGTGCCGACGCGTGCCCCGGGACGCTGCAAACTCACGACGCCGCGGACGGCCCGCTGGCGCGCGTCCGCGTCCCCGGCGGTGCGGTGACGTCCGCGCAGCTCAGGACGCTCGGCGCCGCCGCCCGCGAGCTGGGCCTCGACGTCATCGAGCTGACATCCCGAGGCAACCTCCAGCTGCGCGGAGTGCGCGACCCGGCGGCGCTCGCGGAACGGGTCGCGGCCGCGGGACTGCTTCCGTCGCCCGCGCACGAGCGGGCGCGCAACATCGTCGCCTCGCCTCTCGGCGGACGCGGGAGGCACGGCGTCCTCGGCACGGATCCGCTGGTCGCGGAACTCGACCTCGCGCTGTGCGCGCGTCCACGGCTGGCCGGGCTCCCGGGCCGGTTCCTGTTCGCGCTGGACGACGGCACCGGCGACGTCGCGTCCCTGAACGCCGACCTGACGCTGACTCCCCATGGACTGCTCCTGGCCGGAGCCCGCCTCGACCTGCCGTACGAGAACGCCGTGACGGTGCTGGTCGCGGCGGCGGAGGCGTTCCTCGACGTCCGCGGCGACGCGTGGCGGCTGGCGGAGGTGCCGGACGGGGCGCGCCTCGTCGCGGAGCGGCTCGGCGGCAGCCCGGCGGACGGGCCGCGCGTCCCCGAGCCCCCGCCTCCGCATGCCGGGATCATCGACCAGCGGGACGGACGGGTCGCGCTGGAGGCCGTCCCGCCGCTGGGACGGCTGACGGGAGCCCAGGCCGAGACGCTCGCCGAGATCTCCGAGGACGTGCGGATCACGCCGTGGCGCAGCGTCGTCGTCCGGGACCTGACCCGGGCGGGCGCACGTCAGCTCGCGGGACGGCTGGGCGCGGCGGGATTCGCGACCGATCCGGACTCGCCGTGGGTCGGCGTCAGCGCGTGCACGGGCAGCCCCGGCTGCGCGAAGTCGCAAGGCGACGTCCAGGGCGAGGCCCGCCGCTGGGTGGACGCCCTGGACCGCGCACCGGAGACCCGCGTCCACTGGACGGGCTGCGACCGCCGCTGCGGGATGCCCCGCGGCACGGTCGTCCTGAAGACGGCGAGCGGAGCGGAGCGGTGACCGGCTACATCCGCGACGGCGCCGAGATCTACCGGCGGTCGTTCGCGACCATCCGCGCGGAGGCCGACCTGTCCGGCCTGCCGGACGACGTGGCGCGCGTCGCCGTCCGCATGATCCACGCCTGCGGGATGACCGACCTCGTCGACGACCTCGCGTGGTCGCCGGGGGTCGTCGCGAAGGCGCGGGCCGCGCTGCTGGACGGCGCGCCGGTGCTGTGCGACGCGCGGATGGTCGCGTCAGGCATCACCCGGGCGCGGCTGCCCGCGGGCAACGAGATCGTGTGCACGCTCGGCGACCCGCGCGTCCCGGCGCTCGCGGCGCGGCTCGGCACCACCCGCAGCGCGGCGGCCCTCGACCTGTGGCTGGACCGGCTGGACGGCGCGGTCGTCGCGATCGGCAACGCGCCGACCGCGCTGTTCCGGCTGCTGGAGCTGGTCGGGGACGGTGCGGGCCGTCCGGCGGCGGTCCTCGGCGTGCCGGTCGGGTTCATCGGCGCGGCCGAGTCCAAGGACGCCCTCGCCGCGAGCGACCTGCCGCACCTGGTGGTGCGCGGGCGGCGCGGCGGAAGCGCGATGACGGCGGCGGCCGTCAACGCCATCGCCAGCGAGACGCTATGACCGCAGCGGAGCGAGGATCATGGCGCGAGCCAACTCGGGGGTCTGGGGGTCGCCCCCCAGAGAGGCAGGGCGGAGTGATGGCGGGGCGGCTCTACGGCGTGGGCGTCGGACCCGGCGACCCCGAGCTGGTCACCGTGAAGGCGGCCCGGCTGATCGGCGCGGCGGACGTGGTCGCCTACCACTGCGCCCGGCACGGCCGCAGCATCGCGCGCGGCGTCGCCGAGCCCTACCTGCGCGGCGGCCAGATCGAGGAACAGCTCGTCTACCCGGTGACCACGGAGACGACCGACCATCCCGGCGGCTACCACGGCGCGCTGGAGGAGTTCTACACCGCCTGCACGGCCCGGCTCGCCGCGCACCTCGACGCGGGCCGGACGGTGGTCGTCCTGAGCGAGGGCGACCCGCTGTTCTACGGCTCCTACATGCACCTGCACAAACGTCTCGCGCCCCGCTACCCGGCCGAGGTGGTGCCGGGCGTCACCTCGGTCAGCGCGGCGTCGGCCGCGGCGGGACGCCCGCTGGTGGAGCGCGAGGAGACGCTGACCGTGCTGCCCGGCACGCTCCCCGCCGGCGAGCTGACCGAGCGGCTGCGCTCCGCGGACGCGGCGGCCGTCCTCAAGCTCGGCCGGACGTTCCCCAAGGTCAGGCAGGCGTTCGAGGACGCCGGACGGCTCGGCGACGCCTGCTACGTCGAACGGGCCGCGACCGACCGGCAGCGGATCGCGCCCCTCGCCGACGTCGATCCGGCGGACGTCCCGTACATGTCGCTGGCCCTGCTGACCAGCCCGGCCGAGAAGACGTTCACCGCCGCTCCCCCGGAGGCGCTGGGAGGGCCGGGAGGCGTCACGGTCGTCGGGCTCGGCCCGGCGGGACGGCCCTGGCTCACCCCGGAGGCGCAGGACGTCCTGTCGTCCGCCACCGACCTCGTCGGCTACGGCCCGTACCTGGACCGGGTGCCGCCGAACCCGCGGCAGCGGCGGCACTCCAGCGGCAACCGCGTCGAGGCCGACCGGGCCCGGCACGCGCTGGCGCTGGCCCGGGACGGCGCGCGGGTCGCCGTCGTCTCGTCCGGCGACCCCGGCGTGTTCGCGATGGCGACCGCCGTGCTGGAGGCGGCGGCCGAGGACGAGTTCGCTGACGTGCCGGTGCGGATCGTCCCCGGGCTGACCGCGGCCCAGGCCGTCGCCGCCCGCGCGGGCGCGCCGCTCGGCCACGACTTCTGCGTCCTGTCGCTGTCGGACCTGCTCAAACCCTGGGACGCGATCGCCCGGCGGATCACCGCCGCGGCCGAGGCCGACCTGGTGCTCGCCCTCTACAACCCGTCGTCGAGCCGCCGCAGGCACCAGTTCCCGGCGGCCCGGGACCTGCTGCTGGAGCACCGCTCACCCGAGACGCCGGTCGTGATCGGACGCGACGTCGGCGGCCCCGAGGAGAGCGTCACCGTGACGACGCTCGGCAAGCTCGACCCCGACGACGTCGACATGCGCTGCCTGGTCATCGTCGGATCGTCCACGACCCGGGTCACCGACCGAGGCGTGGTCTACACGCCCCGCCGCTACCCCTGAGCCCAGCGCGCGGCGGCGGCGACGTCACCGGTCGTCTCGACCCCGGCCGGCGGGCGCGGCCGATCCACCATGATCACCGGCAGCCGGGCGGCGCGGGCGGCGGTGAGCTTCGCGCGGGTCATCGTCCCGCCGCTGTCCTTGGTGACCAGCACGTCCAGGCGGTGCTCGCGGATCAGCGCGCGCTCGCCGTCCACCGTGTAGGGGCCCCGGGAGAGCAGCACGCGCACGTTGGACGGGACGGGCGGCTCGGGCGGGTCGACGGACCTGGCGAGGAACCACGCGTCCGTCCGGGCGGCGAACACCGGGATGCCGCGCCGCCCGGTGGTGAGGAACGCGCGGGCGCCGTCCGGCAGCGCGGCGGCCGCCGCGGCGAGCGACGGGACGCGGCGCCAGGCGTCGCCGTCCCCCTCCCGCCAGCCGGGGCGGCGCAGCGCGATCAGCGGCACTCCGGCCAGCGCCGACGCCTCCGCGGCCGAGGCGCTCATCCGCTCCGCGAACGGGTGCGTGGCGTCCACGAGGCGGTCGATCCGGTGCTCGCGGAGCCATGCCGCCAGCCCGCGAGGGCCGCCGAAGCCGCCGACGCGCACCTCCCCGGCGGGCAGCCGCGGCTCCGTGACGCGCCCGGCCAGCGACGACACCGTCAGCAGACCCGGGACGCCGGACAGCCGCGCCGCAAGGCCCCGGGCCTCCGCCGTCCCGCCGAGGATCAGGACGCGCCTCACACCCGTTCCCGCTCCGCGCTGTACAGGTGGCTGTCGGGGAACGCCGACGCCGTCAGCACCCGCCCGACGACGATCACGGCGGTGCGCTTCACCCCGGCCTCGCGGACCAGGGCGGCGATGCCGTCGAGGGTGCCGCGCAGGATCAGCTCGTCCGGACGGCTGGCACGGGCGACCACCGCGACCGGGCAGTCCGCGCCGTAGTGCGGCAGCAGCCCGGCCGCCACCTCCTCGACACGCTGGACGGCCAGGTGCAGCACCATGGTGGCGCCGCTCGCGCCGAGGGTGGCGAGGTCCTCGCCCGCCGGCATCGGCGTGGCGCGCGCCGCCGTCCGCGTCAGGATCACCGTCTGCCCGACGCCCGGCACGGTCAGCTCCCGCCCCAGCGAGGCCGCCGCCGCGGCGAACGCCGGCACGCCCGGGACGATCTCGTGCGGCACGCCCGCCGCGTCCAGCCGCCGCACCTGCTCGGCGACCGCGCTGAACACCGACGGATCGCCGGAGCACAGGCGCGCGACGTCCAGCCCGTCGCGGTGCGCGGCGGTCAGCTCGGCGACGATCTCGTCCAGCGTCAGGTTCGCGGTGTCGACCAGCCGGGCGCCCGGCGGGCAGGCGTCCAGCAGGTCGCGCGGCACCAGCGACCCCGCGTACAGGCACACCGGGGCGGACTCCAGCACCCGCAGCCCCCGCACGGTGATGAGGTCGGCGGCGCCGGGACCGGCCCCGACGAAGTAGACGGTCATCAGGCGTCCTTCCAGGTCGTCCAGATGGTGTGACGGGCATCGCCGGGCGCCAGCCGGTGAACCGGCCCAGCGGCCCCGCCCGCTCGACGCCGAGGCGTAGCAGCTCGCCGCCGCGCTCCCGGCGGGCCTGCGCCACCCGCGCCTCCGATTCGAGGGTGACGGCGTTGGCGACGAGCCGCCCGCCGGGTTGCAAGGCGTCCCAGCAGTGTTCCAGCAGGCCGGGCACGGTGAGGCCGCCGCCGACGAACACGGCGTCGGGGGGCGGCAGGCCGTCCAGGGCGTCCGGCGCCCGTCCCGTCACGACCCGCACCCCGGGCACGCCGAGCGCGCCGGCGTTCCGGCCGATCCGCTCCGCGCGCTCGGGCCGGCTCTCCACCGCGACCGCCGCGCACGACGGATGCGCCCGCGCCCACTCGATCGCGACGCTGCCCGCACCGGCGCCGACGTCCCACAGCAGCTCGCCCGGCAGCGGCGCTAGACGCGACAGTGTGACCGCGCGGACCTCGCTCTTGGTGATCTGCCCGTCATGCTCGAACGCGTCGTCGGGAAGCCCGGACGCGCGGGACAGCCGCGCGGCTCCCGGTCCGGGCGCGCATTCCACCGCGACGACGTTCAGCGCTGACGCGGCGGGCTCCGTCCACTCCCCCGCGACGCCGTCCCGCACGGTCTCGTCCGCCGCGCCGAGGTCGCACAGCACGGTCATCCGGCTGGGACCGTACCCGCGCCCGGCGAGCAGCGCCGCCACGATCGCGGGCGCCTCCCGTCCCGCACCGAGCACCAGGACCCGCCTGCCGGGCGCGACGAGCGCGTTCAGGGTCTCCGCCGGACGGCCGACGAGGCTGACGACGTCCACCCGCTCCAGCGGCCAGCCGAGCCGCGCGCACGCCAGCGACACCGACGACGGATGCGGCAGCACCCGCAGGCGTCCAGGGCCGAGCAGTTCCGCGAGCGTGGAGCCGATCCCGTAGAACATCGGGTCGCCGCTGGCCAGAACGACGATCGCGCGGCCCTCGTACCGCTGGATCAGCCCGGGCAGCGCGGGCAGAAGGGGCGACGGCCAGACCACCCGTTCGGCCTTCGCTTCGGGGACGAGCGCGAGCTGGCGGCGGCCGCCGACCAGCACGTCCGCTCCCCGCAGCGTCTCGCGCGAGACCTCCGCGAGCCCCTCCCACCCGTCGGCGCCGATGCCCACGACGGAGATGACACGCGCGTCCACGAGCCTCCAACCTCGCCCTCCGGGACGAGTCGACCGAAATGCGACGACAAGCCTATAGCAGCAGCTCTGGCACACTTGGCCGGGTGAAGCGGCTCCTGATCATCGGCATCGGCGCGGGCGACCCCGACCACCTCACCTTCCAGGGCGCCAAGGCCATCGCCGCCGCCGACGTCTTCCTGCTCGTCGGCAAGGGCGAGGCCAAGGACGACCTCACCCGGCTCCGCCGCGACCTCATCGCCGCGCACGGCCGGGAACCGTACCGGATCGTCGAGGCCCGCGACCCCGAACGCGACCGCGCCGCCCCCGCCTACACGGCCGCCGTCGAGGACTGGCGCTCCCGCCGCGCCGAGATCTACGAGTCCTTCGTCGCGGACGAACTCGCCGACGGGCAGACCGGCGCGCTCCTCGTCTGGGGCGACCCCGGCCTCTACGACAGCACGCTCGCCGCCCTGGACGAGATCCGCGCCGAGTTCGAGTACGAGGTCGTCCCCGGCATCAGCAGCGTCTCGGCGCTCACCGCCCGCCACCGCGTCCCCCTCACCCGCGTGGGACGCCCCGTCCACATCACGACGGGCCGCCGCCTGGCCGCCGAGGGCCCCACCGCCGACGACGTCCTCGTCATGCTGGACGCCGCCTGCTCCTTCACCGGCGCCGGCGACGACTACCACCTCTACTGGGGCGCCTACCTCGGCACCCCCGACGAGATCCTCATCTCGGGCCCGGTCACCGAGGTCGCCGCCCGCGTCCGCGCCGCCCGCGCCGAGGCCCGCGCCCGCAAGGGCTGGATCATGGACACCTACCTCCTCCGCCGCACTCCGGGCAGCACCCGAACCCGGTAGAAACCCGGGATGGGGCGGGGCGTTTCATGTTTTGGGCGGTGGCGGGTCGCCGACGGTGTCCGGGTGCGCGGCGCCCCGGTGCGGGTGACCGGCATGGACGCGCTGTTCGTCCGGTCGAGCGAGGCGAGCGGGCCGGGAGTGCTCGCCGAGCTGACCGTCGCCGGAGTCGGCGCGCTCGCCGTCCTGGCGATCGTGTTCGGATCCGCGCTGGCGGTCCTGCCGCTGCTCATGGCCGCGATCGCGATCCTCGCCTGCTTCCTGGCCGTCTGGGGCGTCACCGCGGTCGCGGACGTGTCGTTCGTCGTCCAGTTCCTGATCGCGCTGATCGGGCTCGGCGTGGCCATCGACTACGCGCTGCTGATCACGACGCGGTGGCGGGAGGAACGCGCCAGGGGCGCCGACGAGATCGCGGTGGTCGAACGCGCGATGACCACCGCCGGGTCGGCCGTAGTGTTCAGCGGCGTCACCGTGGCCATCGCGCTGGCCGCGCTGGTCGTCCTGCCGGTGCCGTTCCTGCGCAGCCAGGGATATGGCGGCTGCTCGTCCCGCTGTTCAGCGTGCTGGTCGCGATCACGCTGCTTCCGGTCGTCCTGGCCACGGCCGGCGCCCGCCTCGACCGGGCCCGCGTCCGCACCCGCGTCCGGGTCGGCGGCCACCGGCGGTCGGAACGGTGGGCGCGGCTGGTCGTCCGGCGCCCGGCGCTCACCGCCGCCGCGGCGGCGACGCTGCTGCTGGCGTCCCTGGTCGTCCCGGCGTTCGGGATGCGCCTGGGCGCGCCCGAACCGCCCGCCACCGCCTCGTCCGGACCGGCGCGCCAAGCGCTCGACCAGCTCACCGCCTCCGCGACCGGCGCCGCCACGCGGTCCCGGGTGCGCGAGGCCATGGCGGACGTCCCCGGCACCCGGATCGGCGGCACCGCCGCGCAGGGCCGCGACTTCGTCGACGCCGTCTACGGCAACGCGCCCCTGGCCCTCACGCTGATCGTCCCGCTGACCCTGGCCCTGCTGATCCGGACGTTCCGGCCCGTCGAGCGGAGCTCGTCCGTTGGTTGGTGGTGGGTGGGCTGGAGGACGGTCCGTCCTGCTGGCGGTCAAGGCCGTGGCGCTCAACCTCCTCAGCGTCACCGCGACCTTCGGGCTGCTCGTCCTGGCCTGGCAACACGGCTACCCAATGATGTGCGCCGCCACCATCATCCCGATGAACCAGCTCAGCGCCGCACAGATGGACCGGCGGCAGCCGCGGCTCCCGCAGACGGTCAGCGCCTCCGCGCGCCACCCCGCCACGGCATCCGACGGCTCGGTCTGGCTGGGCCAGACGGTGAGCATGCCCGAGGAGGACCTGTGGACGCGGAGGTCAGGGCACGTCCGCGAGTTCGCGGCCGGACGCACCGGCATCGCGATCATCATCGCCGGGGCGTTCGTCGTGGTCACCTTCGGCCTCCGCGCCGGCTCCGGAAGAGGGCACCGGACCCCCTGACCTCAGGACCTCCCCGAAACGAACAGATTCTAGGCGCCGCCCCGAGAACCCAGGCTGTGCCCTCGCGCATTACCAGGCCTGCGTGGGGCCGGCTGCTCCGGGAGCAGGGACGGAGGACCACAACCAGGCCCTGGCGCGGGTCTCCTTGCAGCTGACGCGCAGGGGGCGGTAGGCGTCCGGGTTGATCAGGCCGCCGCGGGCGACGGCGTCGTCATACAGCCGGTCGGACACGATGAGCCCAAGGTCTGCGGAGCCGTCGGCGAGTGCCTTCTTGAACACGGCGGCTTCGAGCAGCCGGAACAGATGGAGCACCGCCTGACCGGCCACGCCGTGCGCATCGCGGTGGACGTGACCGGCATGGACGGCGACGCGCAGCCTTAACCGCGCCGCCGGGGACGCAAGGCGGTTGGAGCGGCGGAGCACCGCGGTCAGATGATGCGCGAAGGGGTCCAGGAAATCGTCGGGGGGCACGTCGGGCGGCGCGATGATGAGCGCGCCGTCGCCACGGTCCTCTCGGTAGCAGTCCCACCAGGGAATCCGGGTGATCTCACAGGCCTCGGCCAGGCGCGCGTGCATCTGGTGACGCTGATGGAGCTGGCTGTGCTCGTCGCCGAGCAGGCCGAAGGAGCCGATGTCGACGGCGGCCAGGGTGGTGTAGAGGGGGGACGGCCCGGCGTGCGGCCGGACGGCGACCTCCCCGTCCGGCGGGGGCGGCAGCGGTTCGACGACGCGCAGATTGTGGGCGCTGGCCATGATCGCTGAACTCCGTTCGTGCGGCTTCGTGGTGTCGGCCTGCTCTGGCGGGAGATCCAGGCGGTGTCGAGAATCGGCCTGGCATAAGGTCATTAATTGCCCGCCCATTTTGGCTCGGGGTCTCCCCTGGTTCAGATCTAGCAGATCGGCTAGGAGGGGTTCGGAGCCCTTGACAAGAGTGCGACCTTTACTAGCGCCCGAGGGCGGCAGCGAAACTTTCCGAACTTTGGCGAATTTCTCCGGGTGATGGCGGACAATGACGGGCAATGATGCCTGCCGGAGCCCGTCTACCATGCCGCCACGTCCACGTCCCCTGAACCCGTCGGTCCCCGTGGAGCGCTTCGCGCTGGCCCTGCGCCGCCTGCACCGGGACGCGGGCAGGCCCAAGCAGCAGGTGCTCGCCGCCGCGATGCACTGCAGCCACGCCACCGTCTCGGCCATCCTCAACGGCCACCGGTTCCCCTCCTGGGAGCAGACGGCGGCGTTCGTCCGGGCCTGCCGCGGCGACGTCCAGGTCTGGCGACCCCGATGGGTTGACGTGGACCGGGAGATCAGCGCGGAACTCTCCCCGGACCACGGGGAGGAGGCATTGCTGCGCGCCTCCTCGTCGCCCGTCCAGCAGCTGACCGGACGCCATCACTACAAGGCCCTGACCGCCCAGATCCGCGAGACCCAGTCACGCATCCTTACCACCTATATCCGTGTGACGCCGCCGTTGTACTTCGTCGGGTTCACCGACCGCGACACGGGAGACGCCGCGGAGGAGTACTTCGCCGAGTTGGGCAATTGGCTCCTTGTAGAGGGGGCGCGTTCAATGTGCCGCCTGATCTGCCTGCCCAACCGGGAAATGATCGAATGGGCCAGAGAGCACCACGAGAGAAGCAGAGATCTCCCGAACTACGAAGTGCGAGTCGTCGACTGGCAGATCAACGCGGACCCCGTAAACCTGGCCGTCTTCGACGACACGACCGCTTTCCTCACGTTCGCGGCCGGCACCGCCCAGGAGATGACCGGCTTCCGCATCGACGACCGGAACCTCGTGCGCGACGCCACCGGATACTTCGGCCGGCTCTGGTCCAGCGGCATCCCGCTCGCTGATCGGCTCGCCGAACTCTGAAACACGTCCTAGGCCAGAAGTTGATTCGTAGCGGCCATCGTGCCGAGAATATCGTCGGCCGGCGCCGGGAGGTCCTTGGCATAAGCGTTGATCATCATGTACTTGCCGACTTCCGCGAAGTCGGTCGGCCCCATTCCGGGGAAGATCATAGCCAGTTCGGCACGCCGCGCTGACATCGGCTCCCACCCAACCTAGGTGGACGAACCCATCAGGAACGTCCTCATGACATCGATAAAGTGCCGGTCTCTTCAATGTGCGGGACATGGCTGGAATTCTCAAAAACATGCCAATCCGCGCCCGGGATGCGTTCGACAAAGGGGCCGTGTCGTTTCGGGGGACGCTTCGTCGTGCCGACCGCTCAACACGAGGGTCGGAGTCTCGATCCGCGGGAGGAGGTCGATGACCGACCAGTCCTTCAGGCTCCCGATCACATGGAACTCGTTCGGCCCGTTCATCGTGTAGTAGACGGTCGGATCAGTATGGATTTCGAGGTAGCTGGCCTTCAGTTCGAGCGGCCACGGCAGCCGGCAGACATGGCGTTCGTAGTAGACGCCGACGGCTTCGAGATACTCCGCGGAATCCGTCGTCCCGGCGGCCTCGTGCCGCAGGAGGACCTGCTGGACGTCAGGAGGAAGCGCGGAGCGCAGCCGGGCGGCCTCCTTCAGCCGCAGCGGCATGGACGCCGGCGAGTTCGCGATCACCAGCCGCCTGAGGCCCCGGGGCCTTCTCGCGGCATGCGCCGCGGCCAGCATGCCGCCCCAGGAATGGCCGAACAGGACGTACTCATCCGAGAGCTTGAGCCCGTCCAGGAGGTTGTCGAGCTCGGCCAGAAAGAGAGCAACGCTCCAGAAGTCCGCCGGCCAATCCGGCAAATGCGTGGACTTGCCATTGCCGAGCTGATCATAATGCACGACGGGCTCCAAGCCCCTGAACGGCACGATCCCCTGGACGCTGGGCGACTGGAACTCCATGAGCCTTCCCCGGCGCGCCATTAACCAGCGTGATTTGCGATCGAAGTTAGATCAACCCCGGCGCCGCGGGCAATGAAAAGGCGATGTGATCTAGCCCACATCCATCCAATCTGCGATATTGGTAACGGACGGTAAGGGAGCCCGGTCACCGTCTCTCACCTGCACAGATGGAACCGTGGACATCCTCCGACGCTCTGCACGCCGGCGGACGCCTCATTTCCGTACGGACCCCAGAAAGGTACAAATCACCGGGATTGGGCCCTCCATTGCGTCCGCCGGCCCGCTGAGACAACTGAATTCGCTGGCGGCGGCACCTGGATTCAACTCGAAGACGGCCTGTGGGTAGCATGCCTGCTCGTTGATCGGCGAGAGGGCGTCGGCGAGAGGGCGCGGGTGAGTGAGTGAACAAGTCGACGCGGTCGTCCAGCGGATCATTGCTGGGCCGCTGGCTGCTGCAGGGGCTGCACCGGCCCGGACGCCAAGCGGGGCCGCATCTTCGGCGTAAGCCCGATCATGAAGAGGTCACGCACAAACAGCATCGCTGGTGGCAGGTCATGTGCCTCACCGGCGTCGACTATTTCTCCACGCTGGGCTACCAGCCGGGCATCGCGGCCCTGGCCGCGGGGGCGCTGAGCCCGATCGCCACCGTCCTGCTGGTGGCGCTGACCGTGTTCGGCGCGTTGCCGGTGTACCGGTCGGTGGCCGGGCAGAGCCCGCACGGTCTGGGGTCGTTGTCGATGCTGGAGAAGCTGCTGCCCGGATGGCGCGGCAAGCTGCTGGTGCTGTTCCTCCTCGGCTTTGTGGCCACCGCGTTCATTGTGACGATCACGCTGTCGGCCGCCGACGCCACCGCGCACGTGCTGCACAACCCGTTCGCCCCCGACTGGATGGCCGGATGGCAGGTGCCGGTGACGCTGGTGCTGATCGCGGCGTTGGGCGGGGTGTTCCTCGCCGGGTTCAGCGAGGCGATCTCGATCGCGGTCGTGCTGGTGGCGGTCTACCTGTCGCTGAACGTGGTGGTGGTCGGCAGGGCGCTCGCCGAGGTGCTGGGCAACCCGGAACTGGTGACCGACTGGCAGGACGTGCTGACCGCCGACTACTCCAGTCCGCTGGCGATGATCGCCGTCTCGGTGTACGTGATGCCCAAGCTGGCCCTGGGCCTGTCCGGCTTCGAGACCGGCGTGGCGGTGATGCCGCTGGTGAAGGGAGACCTCGACCGGCGGATCCGGGGGACGCGCAAGCTGCTGACCACGGCGGCCGCCATCATGAGCGTCTTCCTGATCACGTCGAGCTTCGCCACCACCGTGCTGATCCCGAAGCGGGAATTCGAGGAGGGCGGCCAGGCCAACGGACGCGCCCTGGCCTATCTGTCCCACAAATACCTGGGCGACTGGTTCGGCAGTCTCTACGACCTCTCGACGATCGCGATCCTGTGGTTCGCGGGGGCCTCGGCGATGGCCGGGCTGATCAACATCGTGCCCCGGTACCTGCCCCGCTACGGCATGGCGCCGGACTGGACGCGGGCCACCCGGCCGATGGTGCTCATCTTCACCGGCGCCTCGTTCGCGATCACGGTGCTGTTCAACGCCGAGGTGGAGGCCCAGGGTGGCGCGTACGCCACCGGGGTGCTCGCGCTGATCCTCTCGGCGGCGGTGGCGGCGACGCTCTCGGCGTGGAAACGGCGGCGCCGCCGGGCGGCCGTCGCGTTCGGCGCCGTCATGCTGTTCTTGTCGTACGCGACGATCGCCAACATCATCGAGCGGCCCGACGGCCTGGTGATCGCGATTCTGTTCTGCGCGGCGATCGTCGTCACGTCCCTGCTGTCCCGCGCCACCCGGTCGACCGAGCTGCGGGTCACCTCCGTCACGTTCTCCGACGCGGCCCGCCGCTATCTCACCGAGATGGGCGAGATCCGGTTCATCGCCAACGAACCGCACGATCGCGACCCCAAGGAGTACGTCGACAAGGCCCTGGAGGCATGGGCGCTGCACCGCCTGCGCAGCGACGAACGGGTGACCTTCCTGGAGATCACCGTCTCCGACGCCTCGGAATTCGAGATCGAGCTGTACGTGACCGCCGAGGAACGGCACGGGTACCGGATCCTGCGGGCCGAAAGCCCGAGCGTCTCCAACGCGATCGCGGCGATCCTGCTGCACGTGCGCGACGAGACCGGCCGGCTGCCGCACATCTACTTCCATTGGGCCGAAGGCAATCCGGTGGGGGCGCTGCTGCGCTACCTGGTCTTCGGCGGCGGCGACGTCCCCCCGCTCACCCGTGAGATCCTGCGCCAGGCCGAACCCGACATCGAACGCCGCCCCGCCGTCCACGTCGGCTGATCGTCCGATCCGTGATCGTCCGCACTGGGCGCGCTTGGGGAGGTGGAGCGCGGTCGTCCCGGGTCGCCGGCAGGCGTACCGGAGGATTCTCGGCAGAATTTCCGGAGGCCTTGTCGGATCGGGGCGGCGGTGTTCGTCGCAGGGGTGAGGCCGTCCGCACGGGGCGCCCGAGGAGAGGAACGGAACGATGACCGATTCGCCGGCGACCGGTGGAACCAGGCCCTTCCGGTTCGGGGTCGTCGCCCCGCTCAGAACAGACCTGGCGACGTGGCGAGACCGGGTTCTCCGTATCGCCGACAGCGGATACTCCACGCTGCTGATGCCCGACGTCCCGCGATGGCAGCCGGCGCCCGCCCCCACGCTGGCCGTCGCGGCCACCCTCGCCGATCTGCGGGTCGGCACCTGGGTGTACGCCTCCCCGCTGCGCCCGGCTTGGAGCACCGCGTGGGAGGCGCACTCGCTGACGGTGCTCACCGGCGGTCGCTTCGAGCTGGGCATCGGCACCGGCAGGCCCGGCATCGAAGACGAACTCCGCGAGCTGGGGCTGCCCGTCGCACCGCCGGGCGAGCGGCTGGCCCAGGTGCGTGAGACCGTGACGGCGCTGCGGGATCTCGACGGCCCCGGCTCGCACACTCCGGTGGTGATGGCCGTGCGCGGGCCGAAGGCCCGGGCAGTGGCGGCCGAGGTCGCGGACACGGTCGCCTTCGCACTCATGCCGGGAGACGAACGGGTCGAGATCACGCGGGTGGTACGCGACTTCCGCACCGTCCGGGACGTCGAACTCGCGCAACACGTGGCGGTGATCGGCGACACGGTCGCGCCGTTCATGGCGCCCCCCGACACCGACCCTGCGGCGCTTCGCGCGGCGGACTCGCTGGCGGTGCTTCCGGACGACCCCGCGGCGGCCGCCGAGGAGATCCAGCGCCGACGGGAGGAGATCGGCTTCTCCTATTTCGTCTTCGGCGCCGACGCCGCCGACAAGCTCGCCCCGGTCGTAGCCGACCTCGCCGGACACTAGGCCGACGGGCCAGCGCGCCGACGGCCCGACGGGCCAGCGGGCCAGCGGGCCAGCGGGCCAGCGGGCCAGCGGGCCAGCGCGCCAGCGGGCCAGCGCGCCAGCGCGCCAGCGCGCCAGCGGGCCAGCGCGCCAGCGGGCCAGCGCGCCAGCGCGCCAGCGGGCCGATGGTGGGACGGGCAGCGGCACGACGGCACCGAGGCCCGCAATCGGTAACGAGAGGTGCCTGGAGAAAGACGTGAAGAAGATCCGGGAGGCGGTGTCGGATCGGGGCAAAGGTGTTCGTAGCGGGGGTAAGAGGCCGCCCACACGGGGGCGCGTCCCCCGACCACGGGAGATGATCTTCAGATGCAGTACCTAGTTTCGGTGATCCACGACAGGGACGACCTGGCCACCCCCGACGAGCAGGCGGCGATCGACGTGTTCAACGAGCGGCTCCAGGCCGAGGGCCACTGGGTCTTCGCCGGCGGTCTCGGGGCGCCGGGCACGGCCACCGTCATCGACAACCGCGGCGAGGAGGCGATGGTCACCGACGGGCCCTTCCTGGAGACCAAGGAGTATCTCGCCGGCTTCTGGATCATCGAGGCCGCCGACCTCGATGTGGCGCTCAAGCTCGCCGCCGACGGATCGAGGGCCTGCAATCGCAAGATCGAGGTGCGGCCGTTCCTGGCCGAGTGAGCGTGGTCGACGTCCAGGAGGCGATCACCCGCACCCACCACGCGGAGTGGGCGCGGGTCGTCGCCTCCCTGACCAGGCGCTTCGGCGACCTCGACATCGCCGAGGAGGCGGCCGCCGAGGCGTTCGCGACCGCCGTGGAGCGGTGGCCGGACGACGGCGTACCGCCCAACCCCGGCGCCTGGCTGACCACCACCGCCAACCGCAAGGCCATCGACCGGATCCGGCGCGAGAGCAAGCGCGACGGCAAGCACAAGGAGGCCCGGACGTTGTACGACGACGACCCGCCCGAGCCTCTCGGCCCCATCGACGACGACCGGCTCCGGCTGATCTTCACGTGCTGTCACCCGGCGCTGGGAATCCATGCCAGGGTGGCGCTGACGCTGCGCATGGTCGCCGGTCTGACCGTCCCCGAGATCGCCCGCGCCTTCCTGGTGCGGGAGAGCGCCATGGAACAGCGGATCACCCGCGCCAAGGCCAAGATCAAGGCGACGCGCATCCCCTACCGGGTGCCGTCCGCCGAGGACCTGCCGGCACGCGTCACCGGCGTCCTCGCCGTCCTGTACCTGGTGTTCAACGAGGGCTACCTGGCGACCGGCCCCGGCACCGATCCGGTACGTCCCGGCCTGACGGCCGAGGCGATCCGGCTCACCCGCCTGATCCGCGCCCTCCTGCCGGACGACGGTGAGGTGGCCGGGCTGCTGGCGCTGATGCTGCTCACCGAGGCCCGCCGCACCGCCCGGGTCTCGACCAGCGGCGAACTGGTCGCCCTCAACGAACAGGACCGCGGCGCCTGGGACGCGGCGCTGATCGCCGAGGGGCACCGGCTGGTGCGCGAGCGCCTCGCCGCTGCCGCCGCCGGGGCGGCTCCGGGCCGCTACCAGATCCTCGCGGCGATCAACGCCGTGCACACCTCCGCCCGCGACGTCCGCGACACCGACTGGTCCCAGGTCCTCGCCCTCTACGACCAGCTCGCCCGCCTCGACCCCTCACCGGTCATCGCCCTCAACCGGGCCGTCGCGGTCGCCGAACTCGACGGCACGGAGGTGGCACTGGCAGCCGTCGACCGCCTTGAGGACCAGCTGACCGGCTATCACGCCTACCACGCCACCCGCGCCGACCTGCTACGCCGCCTGGGCCGCAGTCAAGAGTCGCGCGCCGCCTACGACAGGGCGATCGAACTGGCGGGCAACACCGCCGAGACCGCCTACCTGACCCGCCGCCGCGACCAGCTGAGGTAGCCGCGATCCCGATCGGACACCCGCGATGAAGACGGAGAAGGCGTTGTCCAGGTAAGCGGTGCTACGCCCCAATCGAGGCCGCGCCGAAGTCACGCTTTCGACCATTCGGAGCTCGTTGACGCCGACGCGCTGCGCGAGCCCCGCCATTATCCGCGGACGGGAACTGGGGCGCCGCCGGGCCCGTGACCACTTCCGGTCCCCGCACCGACGCGGCGACTGTCGGCGCGTCGGCTGCGACACTGACCGCCAGGCCGCCAGGCACCTCTGGGAACGAACGGCTCGTTGAATCCCGCCGCTCCTTGGCAGATCTTTTCGGCCAACTGTTATGTCCACGCATGTATGTCCTTACCCATCGTGTCGTTGATGGTTCGCCGATCGCCTAGTATCGACGCATGCCGGATATCGACCTGCCCGAGATCGCGAGCATCAACAAGCGGTTTTCGTCCTTGGCCGATACTCTGAGTCATACGCGGGCCTGCGGAACGCAGATTCTCTCGGCCGCCGAGCAGATCGTTCGAACGCTCCAGGTGAACGCCAAGTTAATCGCCTTGGGAAATGGCGGCAGTGCCATGCTGGCCCAGCATCTCGCCGCGGAGTACGTCGGCCGCTATTCGATACGGCGACCGGGCCTCCGGGCCATCGCCCTGTCAGCCGACTCGGCGACCGTGACCGCCGTGAGCAACGACTTCGGCTTTGACCTGGTCTTCGCGCGCCAGGTCGAGGCCCTCGGCGACGCGGCCGACACCGTCATCGCGTTCAGCGCGAGCGGCAGGTCGCCCAACGTGGTCCGGGGTCTCGAAGCGGCGAAGAAGCTCGGGATGACGACGATACTGCTGACCGGCCCCACCCCAGATCGGAATCTGGCGCGGACCACGGACATCGTCATCGCGGCCCCCACCGAATCCACCGCGATGATTCAGGAATGCCACCTCGTCATCGTCCATCTTCTCGTCGAACTGGTCGAGTCGACGATGTTCGGCCGGGAGATGGCGGAAGCCGCACCCAGGATCACGACCGTCGAAGAGCTTCTGCCGCATCGTGAAATGTGGCGCCGGGCGGGTCTTACCTTGGTCTGGACCAATGGCTGCTTCGACCTCCTGCACGCCGGTCACGTCCGGAGCCTGGCGGAGGCGAAGGCGCGTGGCGATATTCTCGTCGTGGGCTTGAACACCGACGCCAGTGTGCGGCGGTTGAAAGGGGACGGCCGGCCGATCTACACGCTCGGCCATCGACAGGAAATCCTCGCGGGCATGTCGGCCGTCGATCACGTCGTGCCCATGGACGGGGACGATCCGCGGACGGCGCTCGAAATGTTGCGGCCGGACATCCACTTCAAGGGCGGCGACTACGGCCGCGCCGCCGGGCTCGTCGAGGAATCCACGGCCGACCGTCTCGGCGTTCGCCTCGTACAGGGCGAATACTGGGATGAATTCGGGACCTCAGGCACGATCGACTCTGTTGTGGAGCGTCATGGTCATTCCGGGGGTCGCCCTCGGACCGCTGGAATGAAAGGAGAGCCGGAATCTTCGGCTGACGGGTCCGCTCATTCCTAGCTGTGACCGCGGACGGCCGTCGTATCGGCGCTCGCGATCGCCTCGGCAGCGGCGTGCAGCGCGAGGTCGGCCACGTCGGGCATGTCCATTCCGACCGCGATCCCTAGCGCCAGAACTGCCGTGACCGTGTCACCCGCGCCGACGACGGACGTCACCGTTCGACCGGGAGGCGGGAACGCCCGATGGCAGTGACCGTCCGAGTCCAGGTACAGGACGCCTCGTTCCCCGTCCGTCATGACCACCATGGATCCACCCAGGATCTTGGAGATCGCTTTCACGGCGGTCCCGCATCCGCTTTCGTGGGAAAGCTCGCACCTAAGGACCGCCTCCAATTCGTGCCGATTCGCCTTGAACAAGGTGCAGCCTTCGAAGTGGCCGATATTCGTCGCCTTGCTGTCGACGATCACCGGTAGCGCGAGTGATCGCGCCCGGGCCAGAAGGCTGCGCGTGAAAGGCGCCGTGACGACACCTTTCCGATAGTCGGAGAGAACGAGGGCCGACGCGCCATCGAGTGCGCCGAGGCATTGAGCGAGGAGCTTCCGCGCGGCCAAGTCGCCGATCGGTTCCGTCGACTCTGTGTCCACTCTGACCACCGGCCGCTCACCGTGGTAGATGCGAAGCTTCTTTGTCGTCGGCCGCGAGGGATCGGCCACAAGAATGTGGCCGACTCCCGACCGTCGGAGAGCAGCGCGTAGCTCCGCGGCATCACCGTCGTCGCCCACTACGCCGAGATGGACGGCCTCGCCACCCAGCGCACTGACGTTGGCCGCGATGTTCGAGGCGCCGCCGGGAAAGCCGTTCTCCAGGTAAGCGGAGACCACAAGAAGGTCTTCGTCCTGGTGGTGGTACGACCGGCCGGATCGGATCGACTTGTCGATCATGGCATCGCCCACCACCACGATCCGCCGGCCGCGGAACTCCGAAGGCACGTGAACCATGGCGCCGCCCCCTGGCCGAGCCGGCCTAGGCCTCGTCCATGATGCTGATGAATGCCTTGAAGACCGCGTCCCTTAGCACCGCGTCCGACCCGGACTGCCGGAAGTCGAATCTGGTCGTGCAGACAGGGCGGTACGGAGTCTTCAGATAGCCGTCCGGGTAGGGGAAGAAGTCACCGAAACGGTCCTCTTCGGGGACGATCGGCCGCAGGAGAATCGTCACCGTGGGCGTCCCGCACTGCACGGCCAGATGTGATGTCCCGGTGTCGGGGCCGATATAGCACGCCGCGCTTTCGAAGCGCTCGACCAGCTCGGCGAAGGGCACTTCGTCCACCAGCGTCCTGATCCGCGCCGCAGCGGACGCCGAGGCGCCGGCCCTGCGGATCGCCTGCCGGACCTCCCCGACCCTGTCGCGCTCGGCGGGACCGCCGACGAAGCAAGGCCGATATCCCAGTTCGGCGATCCGCACGGCGAGCACGGCCCATTCCGTGATCGGCCAGTGCCGTGTCGCGTCCTTCGCCCCGAAGTTCAGCAGCACAGTGCCGTCCCGAGGACGCTCGGCGGGGATATGCCGGTGCTCCAACCTCAGTCCGAGAGCGGAGGCGAAAGCGTGTTGACGTTCGAGAACGTGCGGGACCCGCCGAGGTTGGTCGCAGCCTTCCGGCGGGACCTGGCGGCTCGCTTCCAAATACGGCGGGCAGGACTCCACTATGCGCGACATCCGGTCGAGGTAGTAGTCGAAGAGCCATGGGTACCAGCGGAGGTGGTAGAAGGGCAGGCTGCCCACGATCGATTCGGGTGCGGCCGAGACGTGGACCAGCGCGTCATCGCGCATTTCCAGCCGGTGGTGCATGAAGCAGACGGCCCGCTCGAATCGGGCCGCTCGGACGCGGTAGTTGACGGAGAGCCGGTATCTCAGACTGCGCGTGTACCGGCCCTCGTCGATGAACACGGTGGGAATGTCGGCGTAAAGGTTGCCGGAAAGGCAGCGCCAACTCGCATCCCCGAGGACGAGAAACGGGCCGTCGTAATGTGACCGCAGTTGCCGCACGAGAGGCAGGCTGACGACGGCGTCCCCCAGCCGGTTCACCAAGACGACGAGCGTCCCTGACCGCTCACCCCTGAACGGCAACGCGCGGACGAGGATGTCGGCCAGGACGAACACGCACCACCGCCACGGATGACGGCGGGGGGCTCTCTGGTCCCGGTAGACGAGGTTCAGCGCGGCGAACCTCAGCGGCGCGACCACCTGGCCGAACCTGCGGCCAGTGTTCCGATGGCCAACACGCGACGGACCGCTCACTGGAATCGGCAGAACCTTCCACTGTGAACAAAGGCGTCAACACCGTGATGCTTGCAGTAGCTGTACAGGTCACTGGTCCGATTGATGAATCCGCTGCCGTGGTAATTGAGGGATGTGTTGCAGAGGACGCCGGTTCCGGTCCGGTCCCGGAAACGGGTCAGCAGGGCGTGCATCATCGGATTCTGATCCGCTCGGACCGTCTGCGCACGGGTCGTGCCGTCGACGTGGATGACGGCTTCCAGCTTCTGGTCGCGCACGGTCTGGAAGTAGAGCATGTGCGGCGACGGCCCGGTCCATTCGAAGTGCCGTTCGACGTCCTCCTCCAGGCAGATGGGCGCGATCGGCCTGAAGTCCTCGCGTTCTTTGATCTTGTTGAGCCGCGCCGTCGTCTGGGCGCTGAAGGGGGCGGCGAGAAGCGATCGGTTGCCCAATGCCCGGGGACCGAGCTCGCAGCGGCCGTTCGCCCATGCGACCACGCGGTCGTCGGCCAGGAATCCGGCGACCTCGTCGTAATCCAGCTCCCGGACCAGCACGTCCGGCATGTCGGGCCGATCGTCGACGAATTCCTGGCCCCGGTAGACGTCCCAGGAGACCTTGGCCTCTCCGGTGAACTCCCGCATGGCGTCGATCGCCGTTCCTATCGCCGATCCGGTGTCGTTGGCGCAGGGCGGCACGAAGACGTCCTCGAATAACCCGCCGGCCCGCCACGCGGAGTTCCAGTCGCAGTTCAGGCCGCAGCCCCCGGAGACGAGGAGCGGGTATCCCTTGGTGAGGTGCCGGCGCGCGAATTGTTCGAACCGGCGGAACAGCTCGTCGGAGAAGCGCTTCGCCAGCCGGGTGAACGCCGGCGAACGCACCCCGATGTTGTAGTACGGCGAATCGCGAAGGTCGTCCTTGGCGAGGTCCAGGAAGCTCGGGTGATCGAGGAGAGGGTCGATGACGTCCCGTTCCTCGGGCGTGGGGTCGCCGGGCTCGCCGTACGCGCACAACGCCATCAGCTTTCCTGGGTCGCTGTAGCGGACGTGGCCACGGGGCAGGGTGGCGGCGGGATCGGCCAGCGCGTAGAGAAAGGAGTACTTGTTCCCCGGCGCCTTCATCACCTGGCCGAGATGATGCACGTGGAGTTGCGCGTCGACTTCGTAGAAATCCCCGAGCGCCCCTTCCCAGACCAGCGCGTAACAGGGCCTGCCCTGCTCGTACGGGGACATCCCATAGGAACCCCAGATATGCGAGAGGGCGTGACTCGACGAGAAGACGCGTACTCTCCGGCCGAACACGTTCGCGGAATGAACTTGGCGATCGGCGTCGCTCACGCCGTCGTAGCCCGCACCTATCGAATTGTTGGGCGCCAGGGTCCCCTTGCCCCACCCGCTGATGGCGAAGACGTCGGGCAGGCGGTCGAGCATGCCCGCCGCGTCGAGCATGGTGACCGGGTTGAAGACCGAGTAGCGAGGAAAGCTGTCCTTCTCCGCCTCGTAGGCGAGCACCAGTTCCCGCGAGTCGGCGTCAATGACGGCGACGCCCCCGTCGTGGTCCGGCTTCATCGAGTAAATGAGCATGGCGACCCGAGCTTCTGATGGTCAGAAGCACTTGTCAAGGGCCGGGCGGCGGGCCGCTGATCACTCTGGGACCGGCGAAATACGTTCGCCTTACCCGGACCGCCTGAGGCAGCATGGGAGAACGGCGGCGTGGAGGGCGGGGTGGCTGTGCCAGGAGTACGAGGCGGCTCCAAGGACGGCCGGTCGGCCCGGCAGCGAGCGATTCTGCTGGCCTTGCGCCATTACTGCGATGTGCTGCGCCGTCAGTGGCGTATCTCGCTTCCGGCGATGACTTTGCCGGCGCTCGGGAACATCTGCCTGTTCTACCTGACACCGCTGGTGGTGGCCGCCCTGGTGGGGCATCTGGCCGGCGGCGGGGAAAGCGGCCTCGCCGCGCTCCTCCCCTACGTTCTCGGCTTCGCCGGCCTGATGCTGGCGGGCGAGGCGCTGTGGCGAGTCGGGTTGCATTTCCTCAACCGGACGAACGGCCGCGGCATCGAATGGCTCGGCACCGTCGGCATGGACGAGCTGCTCGCCAAAGACACCGCGTTTTTCCACGACAACTTCGCCGGTTCACTGACCAAACGGATACTGAGCTTCTCCGGCGGCTTCGAAAACTTCGCCGACACCCTCACTTTCTCGGTCGTGGCCAACCTGATCCCGTTGTCCTTCGCCTCGGTGGTCCTGTGGCGGTATCACCCGCTCCTGGTCGTCGTCCTCGTGGGGCTGATCATCGTCACCGGCTTCCTCGTCGCCCCGTTCATCCGCCGCCGGCAGGTGCTGGTGGACGAGCGCGAGGCGGCCAAGGTGCGTGTGTCGGGCCACGTCGCCGACGTGATGACCAACATGGAGACGGTCCGCGCGTTCGCCGCCGAGGAGCGGGAGGCCGCCGAGTTCCGTGACCGGCTCGCCGAGCAGCACCGCCTGTCGCTGCTCTCCTGGGACTACGCCAACCTGCGGGTCGACACGATCGTCGCTCCGATGACGATCCTGACCAGCGCCCTCGGCCTGCTCGTCGCGGTGGCGCTCCGCGGCGGGCTCGGGGTGGAGGCGATCGTGGTGACGTTCTCCTACTACAGCAGCGCGACGCGGATCATGTTCGAGTTCAACCAGATCTACCGGCGGTTGGAGAGCACGCTCACCGAGAGCGCGCAGTTCACCGAGTTGCTCCTGACACCGCCGACCGTCGTGGACCCGCCCGACCCGCAGCCGTTGCGCCCGGCCGACGCCGCGGTCCGCTTCGAGCGGGTGCTCTTCGCGCACGGCGACGGCCCTCCCCTGTTCGAGAAGCTGGACCTGGAGATTCCCAGCGGCGCCAAGATCGGTCTGGTGGGCCGGTCCGGTGGCGGCAAGACCACCCTCACCCGGCTGCTGCTGCGTCTCATGGACGTCGACGGCGGCCGGATCCTCGTCGGCGGCCAGGACGTCGCGCGGCTGCGCCAGAGCGACCTGCGCAGCCTGATCGCGTACGTCCCGCAGGAACCCGCGATGTTCCACCGGTCGGTGCGCGACAACATCGCCTTCGCCCGTCCGGGCGCCACCGAGACCGAGGTCCTGCGGGCCGCGCGGGCGGCACACGTCACCGAGTTCGTCGACGGCCTTCCGGACGGGTTCGACACGCTGGTCGGCGAGCGCGGCGTCAAGCTGTCCGGCGGTCAGCGGCAGCGCGTCGCCCTCGCCCGCGCCATCCTCCGGGACGCCCCGATCCTGCTCCTGGACGAGGCGACCAGCGCCCTGGACTCCGAAAGCGAACTTCTCGTCCAGGAGGCCCTGTGGCACCTGATGCGCGACCGCACCGCACTGGTCGTCGCGCACCGGCTGAGCACGGTCGTCCGCATGGACCGCCTGATCGTTCTCGACCGCGGCCGCGTCCTGGAACAGGGCTCCCACCGGGAACTGCTCCAGTCCGAGGGCCCCTATGCGCGGCTCTGGCACCACCAGTCCGGCGGCTTCCTGACCGACGAAGCCACCCTGGACGCCCCGAGCGCCGCCCGGCTCGACCGGGTCGGGCGCCCGGTCGCCGAACGGAAAGGATCAGCCTAGCTGCAGCGCCTAGCAGGGCGGCGGCCGCCGAGTCGGCGCGCGCGCCCTGCCTGGGACGCATAGCACCAGGCTAGCCTGGGTTCCGGGAGGCGGGGTTGAGATGCTATATGCGTCCCTGCTGGGGGATCAGGTCATCGGCGACGACGAGACGGGCGTGCGGTCTCGTTCACCGCGCACGGTCGGCCTCGTCGCGTATCTGGCCGCGCATGCCGGGGCGTCCCAGACCCGGCAGCGCATCGCGGGCGTCTTCTGGCCGGACTCGCCGGACGCGCAGGCCCTGACCAACCTCCGCCGCGAACTGCATCACCTGCGCCGGATCCTCGGCCCCGAGCCCTCGCTGGCGGTCACCCCCAGGGACCTGTGCTGGCGGGACCACGAGACCTGCCGGGTCGACCTGCGCGTCTTCACCGTCCAGTACGAGGACGCCCTGGCGGCCCTGGCCAGGGACGACCGCAAAGCCGCCGTCAAGTCCGCCACGAGGGCCATCGACGAGTACAAGGGAGAGTTCCTGCCCGGCGTGTACGACGACTGGGCGCTGGACGTCAGGTCGGAGCTCCAACGCCGCTGCGTGGACATGTGCGACCTGGTCGCCGCGACGCGGACGGGAACGGGCGACCTGACCGGGGCCGTCGACGCCGCCCGCCGCCGGATCCGGCTGCAGCCGCTGGAGGAGGTCGGCTACCGGGTCCTGATCCAGTTGCAGGCCGACCTCGGCGACCGGGCCGGCGCCATCAGCAGCTACCACCATTGCGCGTCGGTCCTGGAACGCGAGCTCGGCGTCGTCCCGGACCCGGCGACGCAGCGGGCGTTCCAGCGCCTGATGGCGGGCGCGGGCGAGGAGGCGGCCGATCCACACCACATGGCGGTCGAGCCGGCCGCCCTCAGGTCCGGCGTCGCCGTCGCCCGGCTCGTCGGCCGGTCGCGGGAGCTCGACCTGCTCGGCGACCTGTGGCGGGCCGCCGTGGCGGGCCGTCCCGGCTGCACGCTGGTACGGGGCGCGCCCGGCGTCGGGAAGACCCGCCTGGTGACCGAGTTCGCGCAGCTGGCCAGGCGGCAGGGCGCCGTGGTGGCGGGCAGCCAGTGCTTCGGCTCGTCGGGACGTCTCGCGCTCGCGCCGGTGGCGGACTGGCTGCGCACCCCGGCCGGTCAGTCGGCCACCGCGACGCTCGACGAGACGTGGCGCGCCGAGGTCGACCGGCTGGTGCCGGTGCGGGGCTTCAGGTCGCGGGGAGCCGGATCGCGGGCCATGGCGGACGCCTGGCAGCGCCCCCGCTTCTTCGAGGGCCTGGCGCGGGCGCTGATCGCGGTGGGCCAGCCCCTGCTGCTGGTCCTGGACAACATGCAGTGGTGCGACCAGGACACGCTGGCGTTCCTGACGTTCTATCTGGGGCTGGCCCACGACTCTCCGGTCATGGTGGCCGGGACGCTGCGCGACGAGGGCCTCGGGGACGGCACCGAGCTGGCCGACTGGACCGTCCGGATGCGGACGGCCGGGCTCCTCACCGATCTCACCCTCGACCCGCTGGAGGCCGAGGGCACGGCGGGGCTCGCCGAGGCGATCGCCGGGCGGCGCCTCCCCGAGGCCGACGCGGACCTGCTCCACGCGACGACGGGCGGGTTCCCGCTCTACGTCGTCGAGACCCTGCGCCGCGCCGCCGACTCGGACGGCGTCCCGCTGCCCATCGGCGACCTCACCTCCGTCCTGCGCGACCGCCTGGAACGGGCGTCCGGCCCGGCCCGGGAGGTCGCGGGGCTCGCCGCCGCGGTCGGCACCGACTTCACCCTCGACCTGCTCACCGAGGCGAGCGACCTGGACCCCGGCGTCGTGGTCGAGGCGGTCGACGAGCTGTGGCGCCAGCGGATCATGCGGGAGTTCCGGGGCGGCTACGACTTCTCCCACGACCTGCTGCGCGACGCGGCGTACGCGGGGGTCACCCCGCCCAGGCGCTGGCTGCTGCACCGCCGGATCGCGCAGGGCCTGGAGCTGCTGCACGCCGACGACACCGACGCGGTCTCGGCGCAGCTCGCCGAGCAGTACGCGCGCGGCGGCCGCCCCGACCGCGCGCTGGCCTACTACCGGCGGGCGGCCGAGGTCGCGGCGGGCCTGTTCGCCCACACCGAGTCGATCCGGCTGCACCGGAAGGCGCTGTCGATCGTCCGCGGCCTGCCCGCGGGACGCAACAGGGACACCAAGGAACTCGAAGTCCTCCGGGCCATGGCGGCGCCGCTCAACGCCAGGTACGGCTACGCGTCCCCGCACCTGCGGGAGGCGCTCGAACGAGCCGTCGCGCTGGCCGAATCGCTCGGTCACGACGACTCGAAGCTGGCCGGGCTGGTCGCGCTCTGGACGTCCCGGTTCGTCCAGGGCCGGACGGCCGACGGGTACCGGGTCGCCGTCCAGGCGCTGAGCATCGCCGACCCCGACTCCGAGCCGAGCGGTCCGGCCCACTTCGCCGCCGGGGGGACGGCCATCAGCCTCGGCAGGCCCGCCGAAGGGCTGCGTCACCTGGAATCGGCCGTCGCGCTGATGCGCGGCGCCTTCATGCTGAGCGTCGGCACCCGGCTCGACGTTCACGGCACGGCCTGGGCGGCCCACGCCCACTGGCTCCTCGGCCACGACGCGGAGGCGCTGGCGGGCTGCACCGGGGCGATCAAGCACGCCCGGGAGATCGGGCACCCCTACAGCCTGGCCGTGGCGCTGGCCTACGGCGCCATCACCCATCAGATGCGCCGCGACATGCCCGAGCTGAGGGACACGGTCGCCGAGCTGCGCGAACTGTGCGACCGCTACGACTTCGCCTACTACCGGGAGTGGGGCCTGATCCTGGACGGGTGGCACCGTGGCGGCGACACCGGCGTCGGCCTCGCCCGGAAGGGAATCGGGAACCTCAAGGCCCAGGGCTCCTTCGCCCGCATGCCGTACTGGCTGTCGCTGCTCGCCGACCTGCTGGCCCGTGAGCACCGCCCGGACGCGGCACGCGCCACTCTCGACGCCGCTCTCGCGGACGGGCAGGCCCACGACGAGCTCTGGTGGCTGCCCGAGGTGATGCGGATGCGAGCCGTCTACGACGACGGCGAACAGGCCGTCTCGCGGTTGCGCTCCGCCGCCCGGATCGCGTCCGGCCAGGGCAGCGCCGCCCTGCTCCAGCGCTGCGAGCGCGACCTGGACGCCCGGCGCTCCGGCCCCGGCGTTCCCCCCACCGGCTGAGACGGCCCGGCTGGGCGAACGCTCCACGAACGCCCCGCTTCCTAACGTCGTTCACATCGAGCAACGCGTCCAAGGGGGGCACCATGAGCACGACAACAGAGACGACCAGCACGGCCCCGTACGACGAACTGGCCGGCGTCCTGCACGGCGACCTGATCAGACCCGGGGATCCCGCGTACGACGGCGCGCGCGCCGTCTACAACGCCATGATCGACAAGCGTCCCGCCGCCATCGCCCGCTGCCGGGACGTCGTCGACGTCATCTCCTGCGTGCGCTTCGGCCGCGCGCACGGCGTCGAGCTCGCCGTCCGGGGCGGCGGGCACAACGCGGGCGGCCTCGGAGTCTGGGACGACGCGCTGGTCATCGACCTGTCGCCGCTGCGCGGCACCACGGTGGATCCCGCGGGCCGCACCGTCCGCGTCGACGCCGGATGCACCTGGCAGGACGTCGACCACGCGACCGTCGGATTCGGCATGGCCACCCCGTCCGGCTTCCTCGGGACCACCGGCGTGGGCGGGCTGACGCTCGGCGGCGGCATCGGCTACCTGTCCCGCCGGTTCGGCCTCACCGTCGACAACCTGATCTCCGCCGACGTGGTCCTGGCCGACGGCACGTTCGTGACGGCGAGCCAGACGTCCCACAGCGACCTGTTCTGGGCGCTGCGCGGCGGCGGCGGGAACTTCGGCGTCGTCACCTCGTTCACGTTCCGCTGCCACGACATCGGCGAGGGCGGCGTCATCGTCGGCGGCCCGGTGCTGTACGACCTCGCCGACACCGCCGACGTCATGCGCTGGTACCGGGAGCTGCTGCCCTCGCTGCCGGAGGAGCTGAGCGGCTGGCTCGGGATCATGACCATCCCCCCGGCCCCGCCGTTCCCGGAGGAGCTCTGGGGCCGCAAGTCCTGCGGGATCGTCTGGTGCTACACCGGACCGCACGACAGGGCCGACAAGGTGCTCGAACCGGTCAGGACCTACGGCTCGCCGCTGCTGGTGGGGTTGCACGAGATGCCGTTCAACGTCCTGCAGAGCGCGTTCGACGCCCTCTACCCGGCCGGCCTGCAGTGGTACTGGCGGGCGGACTTCTTCGACGAGATCTCCGACACCGCCATCGACATCCACTGCAAGCACGGCGAGCAGCTGCCGACCGGCCACTCCACCATGCACCTCTACCCGATCGACGGGGCCGCCGCCCGCGTCCCCGCCGACGCCACCGCCTTCGCCTACCGCGACGGCGGCTGGGCCGGCGTCATCGTCGGCGTCGACCCGGATCCGGCCAACTCCGCCGTCATCACGCGGTGGGCGCAGGACTACTGGCAGGAGCTGCACCCAACCTCGGCCGGCGGCGCCTACGTCAACTTCATGATGAGCGAGGGCCAGGACCGGGTCCGGGCGGCCTACCGCGGCAACTACGACCGGCTCGCCAGCGTCAAGAACCGGTACGACCCGGACAACACCTTCCACATCAACCAGAACATCCAACCCACCACCTGACCACGCCCGGTCGGCTTCCGGGGCTGGTGCGTGACCGACGGCCAAGACGCCGACGGCGAACGCGCGCGGCGGCGGAAGGCCCGGCGGCGGGAGGCCCGGCGGCGCTTCCCGCCGACTCGCGAACCAGGAGGAGAACGCCTTCGCGTAGCCGTTTCTCGCTGACAGGCAGGGAAGGGCTCGTCCCGCGGGGGGCGAGCCCTTCCCTCATGGCAGCGCAGGACACGACCCTGTGCGGCACGGCGGCGTCCCGCGCCCGTCCCTGCGCCCAGGTCCAGCACCCGCGCGGGACGTCCGTGGCGCGCGGGAAGTCGTGTCATCCGGGAATGAAGATCGGGCGAATCTACTCCCGTGAAGGTCGATCGCAGGGGCGCGCGGGGGCGACGGCCGGGCCGGGCCGGCACGGCCGTTACCGGTCAGCCGGGGGCCGGAGTCGAACCGGGCGGGGGCCGCGTCCGTGAGCGACTACAGGGGAAGCCCTCGTCCAGCCGCCCGCGGAGGCGTGAACGAGCTTCGGACCGCCGGGCCGAACCGGCGGGGAGCCGGTGTTCTGGGACACCGGCCGCAGGTAGGGCGACCAGTCGTCGCGGACGGGACGGAGGGGTGACATAACACGGACTGTCAATAGGGCAGCCGCGCATCACCCCGCACACCCCGCGACGCGCGAACGAAGTCTTCAGGTGCTCATGCGTGCGAGCCGCACGGCGAGTCCGGCATGCCATTCATCGATCGGGCCGGGTCGCCGGGCCCGGACGATGTCCGACGCTTGTGGGGGGAGGGCTCATTCCGATGTCAGGACGGCGTCAGCAACGGGGGTTAAGTTTCCCAGTAGAAAGCGAGGGGCAGGCAATAGCGGCCTATTCGCCTCCGCGAAGACCCGAGCATATGCTCAGCAGTTTCCCGCATGCTGGGAAGGAAATCGGTAGAGAATATGCTGGCGATCGAAAGGTTGCACGGGCTGCCGCCGTCCGAGCGGCGCGAGGGGCTCGAGGAAATCGTCGTCACGGAGTTCAGGACGACCCTGATGATGACGGACGACGAGGACCTGCCGTTCGATTTGAGCTACTTCGAGCTCGGCTTCACCTCGCTCGGGCTCACCGAGATCAAAGAACGGCTGGAAACGCAGCTCGGTCGCCGGGTGAGCACGAACGTGTTCTTCAACAGCCCGACCATGGAACGACTCATTTCCTATCTGGCCGACGAGGTACTGGCAGACCTCTTCGGCTCGCTGTCAGCGCCGACGGATTGAGGAGCAGCACATGAGGCCGTCTCGTACCGCGTTACCCCGGCCGACCACCGCGGCCTTACCCCGGCCGACCACCGCGGCTTTACCCCGGCGAACCGCCGCGACGGAGGAGAGGGGCGCCAGGCCGTGAACGACCCGCAGACGCTCACGGCCTGCTCCGCCGAGCACGCCCGGCGGCGCCCGGACCATCCGGCCATCGTGTGCGAGGGCCGCGAGGTGACCTATGCGGAGCTGCATCGTCGCAGCAACCGGACCGCGCATGCGCTGGTGGCCGAGGGGCTGCGCCGGGGAGCGCGCGTCGCCTACCTCGGCCGCGAGTCGGAGCACTACTTCGAGATCGCGCTCGGCTGCGCCAAGAGCGGGACCGTGCTCGTGCCGATCAACTGGCGGCTGACCGCGCGCGAGGTGGATCACGTGCTGCGCGACTCGAAGGCCGAGCTGCTGTTCGTCGAGCGCGAGTTCCGGCCGATGGCGGACCGGCTCCGGGGGGCGCTGCCGGCCACGGTCGTCGAAATGGACACGCCAGGGTCGCGGGCGGAGGGCTTCCTGAAGTGGCGGGCCGATCACCCCGACACCGACCTCGATCCCGGCACGGGGCGCGACGACGCCGTCGTGCAGATGTACACCAGCGGGACGACGGGCCTGCCGAAGGGCGTCGTGCTCGCGCACCGCGCGTACTTCACCCTCTCCGAGCAGCTGCGCCGGGCGGGCGTCGACTGGTTCGACTACTACCCCGGGGACCGGTCGATGAGCTGCTTCTCCGGCCTGCACTCGGCGGGCATGGGCTGGTTCATGTTCGGGTTCGCCGCCGGTTGCACGAACGTGGTCATGAGGATGTTCGTCGCCGAGGAGGCGGTGCGGCGCATCCGCGAGGACCGCGTCACGATCATGTTCGCGGCCCCGGCGATGCTGCGGATGCTGCTGGCCGAGCCGGACGCCACGCGGGAGGCGTTCACGTCCCTGCGCAAGGTGACCTACGGCGGGTCGGCGATCGCGCCGTCGCTGCTGACGGAGTGCATGGAGCGGCTGGACTGCGAGCTCGCACAGATGTACGCGGCGGCGGAGTCGGGCAGCGGGGTGACGTGCCTGACGCCGGCGGAGCACCGGCCCGGCAACCCGAGGCTGCGGTCGGTCGGGGTGCCCTGCCCGGGCAACGAGGTGCGGATCGTGGGCTCCGGCGGGGAGGTGCTCCCGGCCGGGCGGGTCGGCCAGATCCACGCCAGGAACCCCGGCCACTTCATCGAGTACTGGAACCAGCCGGAGGCGACCGGGAAGGCGCTGGTGGACGGCTGGCTCCGCATGCCGGACGCGGGCTACCTGGACGACGAGGGGTACCTGTACGTCCTCGACCGGCTGGACGACGCCATCATCGTCGCCGGCCAGAACATCTATCCGGCGGAGGTCGAGACGGCGCTGGCCGAGCACCCGGCGGTGGCCGACTCCGCGGTGGTGGGCGTGCCCGACCCGCGGTGGGGGCAGGCGGTCAAGGCCGTGATCGTGTTCGACGGGGACCGGCGGGCGACCGCGCGCGAGCTCAGGGTCTTTCTGCGCGGCCGGATCGCCGATTTCAAGATTCCCACCCGGTACGACTTCGTGGACGACCTCCCCCGCAATCCGACCGGCAAGGTCCTGCGCCGGATGCTGCGCGCGGACGCGTGAGGGGAGAGCACGGCCCGGATCGCCGGATCCGGGCGCATGAAACGGGGTTTTCTCCATCGTGACCCTTTGTCGTGATGGAGTTCGACGGACATTTGAGGGGGACTTCGCATGGCGGAATTCTTTGTCCTCGGGCCATTGGAGTGCCGGTCGGCGAACCGTCCTGTGCACATCACCGGGACGCTTCAGCGGGCCTTGCTCGCGACGCTGCTGGCGGCCGAGGGGACGCCGGTCTCGGCCGACTCGCTGGTCGCGGAACTGTGGGGAGGCTCGCCTCCGCCGCACTGGGAGAACGCGTTACAGGCGCATATCAGCCGGCTGCGCAGAAGGATCGACGAGTTAGCCGGCGGCCGGTCCGCCCGGCTCATCGTCGAGCATTCCGCGTATTGCCTGCGGACCGACGACGACACCGTGGACGCGAAAGTGTTCATGCATAAATTCGGTTGTTCCCGGCAGCTGGGCCACACCGATCCGAGAGCCGCGGCCGACGCGTTGCGCGAGGCCCTGTCGCTGTGGCGCGGCAGGGCCTTCGGCCTGGTGACGCAGGGATCGCTGTGCCGGACGGTCGCCCAGCGCTACGAGACCGCCCGGCTGGTGGCCCTGGAGACGCTGTTCGACCTGGAACTGCGGAGCGGGCGGCACACCGACATCATCCCGATGCTGTCGGAACTGGTGGAGGCGCCGACGTTGAACGAGCGCTTCTGCGAGCAGCTGATGATCGCGCTCTACCGGTCCGGGCAGCAGGCGCGGGCCCTGGGCTCGTACAGCCGGATGCGCGAACGGCTCGACACCGAGCTCGGCGTCGAGCCGACCATCACGCTGCGCAATCTGTTCAACGCGATCCTCAACCACGACCCGGCCCTCCGGCTGGGCGCCGACCACGCCGTGCTGCGCGCCTGACCCTGACCCGCCGCACGGTCCCTTCGCCGTACTCGGTCATGATCCGCCGCCCCGTCCCCCGCCGGCGCGATCATGACCGAGTACCCGGTCGCGCTTCCAGCGGCCGTTTCCCAGCGGCTGTTTCCCAGCGGTTGTCTCCGGCGGACGTCCAGTGGGCGTCTCTAGTGGTCGTCGGTGAGTCGCATCAGGCGCCGGGCGAAGTCCGACATGACGGCGGCGGCGTGCTCGCCGACGTAGAAGTGGTCGCCGGGATAGTCGCGGTGTCCCTGGTAGCGGCGGCTGCGGACGGTCCAGGCCGTCATCGCGTCCGGCTCGACCAGCAGCGGGTCCGACCGGCCCGCGTACGACACCAGCGGGCACTCCACCACGGCGCCGTCGTCCTCGTACTGCACCGCGATGCGGAAGTCCGCGATCACCGGCGGCATCACCAGGTCCAGCATGTCCGGGTCGTTCCAGAGTTCCTCGGGGAAGGCGCCGAGGTCCTTGAAGAGCCCGCTGAACTCGTCCATCGAGAGCTTCTCGTGCCCGGGCGGCGCCTGGAAGAAGCCCTTCGGCGACCAGCCCGACATGCCGAGCAGCGACGGCGGCGGATCGCCGCCGGCCTCCAGGCGGACGGCCAGCCGGTAGGCGAGCATGGCGCCGATGCAGTGCCCGAAGAACGCGTACGGGCGGTCGTCGCCGTCCAGTGTGCGCAGCACGGCCTCGTGGAGGTCGTCGAGGAGCGTCTCCCAGTCGTCGGGCAGCGGCTCGGCGCGCCTGCTCTGCCGTCCGGGCAGGGTCAGCGCCTGCACGCCGATCTCCGCGGGCAGCAGGCGGCGCCAGCCGCGGTAGGCCGCCGCTCCGCTGCCGGCGTGGGGCATCAGGAACAGGCGCGTCCGGGCCTCCTCCGGCGGCTGCGCCGGGCTGAACCACCTGCCGCCCGCCGGGGCGGGGGCGGCCCTGTCCGCCGCCGCGTTCGCCGTGGTGTCCATCGTCATCCCACCTTCTCGAGCCGCTCGTCGAGGAATCCGGCGAGCGCGCGGGGCGTCGCGTTGTTGAAGATCTCCGGTGTGGCGAAGGTGACCGACAGCGCCGCGCTGAGCTCCTTGCGGAGCCTGACCGCGAGGAGGGAGTCCATCCCCAGGTCGGTGAAGTCGACGTCGGCGCCGACGTCGGCGAGGTCGGAGAACTCCAGCACCGCGGCGACCTTCGTCCGGATCAGCTCGGTGATCGCCGCGCGGCGGTCCCCGCCCTCCGGGGTGGACGGCGGCGTCGCCGCGGCCGGTCCAGCCTCCTTGGCCGCTGCCGCTGCCGGGGCAGGGGCAGGGGTGGGCGCCGGCCTGGCGGGCGGGGCGGCCGGCGGTCTCCGTGCCGAGCCGGTCGACAGCCCGTAGGGCCTGCGGTCGAACGCGTACGTCGGAAGCTCGATCTTCCGCCCGCGCCGCCCCCGGTGGAAGTCCGGCCACGAGATCGGCTGGCCGGCCGCGTAGGCCTTCGCGACCGAATCGAGGATGACCGTGCCGTCCTCGTCGGACGGGTGCATGCTGGCCAGCCAGAGGTGCCGCCCGGCCGGGACGCAGCGGCGGCCCAGCGAGGTGAGGGTCGCGAACGGGCTGACCTCGATGAAGAGGTGCCTGCCCCGCCGGTCCAGCGTCCGCATGGCGGCCATGAAGTGCACCGGTCCGGTGAGCTGCCGCACCCAGTAGTCGGCGGTGAAGTCGTGCTGCCTGGCGACCTCGCCGGACACCGTCGAGACGAGGGTGATCTCGGGCTCGTTGTGCCGGACGCCGTCGACCGCCGCGCGCAGTTCCCCGGCCACCTCGGTCATCAGGGGCGAGTGTGAGGCCTGCGACACCGCGAGGGGCGTGAAGTCGATGTCCAGCGCGGCCAGGTCGGCGGTGATCGCCGCGATGGAGGCGCGGCCGCCGGAGATCACGCACTGCTGCGGCGCGTTGACGGCGGCGACGGCGGTGTCAGGACGTCCGTCCAGCAGCGGGGTGATCGCGTCTGCGCCGGCCCCGACGGACACCATCCGGCCGGGGGTGCGGACGGAGTCCATCAGCCGGGCCCGGGCCGAGATCAGCGTGGCGGCGTCCGCGAGGCCGAACAGCCCGGCCACCGCTCCCGCCGCGACCTCGCCCATGCTGTGGCCCGCGACCGAGGTCGGCCGGACCCCCCAGGACATCCAGAGGCGTGCGAGCGCGTACTCGACGGCGAACTGGACGGGCTGCCCGTACCGGGCCAGGCTGAGCGCGGCGGCGTCCGCCGTTCCGCAGGTCCCGAGCACGATCTCCTTCACCGGACGGCCGACGAGCGGCGTCAGGACCTCGTCGCAGGCGTCCAGCTCCGCGGCGAACACCTGGTGCCGCCGGTACAGCCCGGCGCCGACGCCGGGACGCAGCGGACCCAGGCCCGAGAAGAGGAAGCAGACCTTGCGGGACGCCCGTCCCGGCAGTTCGTCCCGTTCGACGGTGTCGAGCAGCTCGTCCAGCCGGGCGGCGAGGTCGTCGTGGCCGGTCACCACGGCCGACACCCGATGCCGGAAGTGCGCCCGGCCGACGTTGGCCGTGTGGCACAGGTCGGCGACGTCGACGGCGGGCCCGCCGTCCAGCAGCCGCCGGTAGCGCCGGATCTGCCCGGCCAGCGCCGGGACCGACTTGGCGGAGAGGGTCAGCACCGCGGCCTCCGGCCGCTCCGGCGCCCCGGCCGTCGGCGGCGCCGGCTCCGGGGCCTCCTCCAGGACGGCCGACGCGATCGTCCCGGTGAACCCGAACGAGTTCACCAGCGCGCGGCGCACGTCCGCCCGCCACGGCTCCACCCGCGTCGGAACGCGGACCGGCCAGGTCTCCCACGCGATGCGGCTGGACGGCTTGTCGAGGTTGAGGTGCGGATACACGGTGCCGTTACGCAGCTGCAGGACGGTCTTGACCACGCCGCCGATGCCGGCTGCGGCCTCCATGTGCCCGATGTTGGTCTTGAGCGAGGCGACCAGGAGCGGGTCCCGCGCGCTGTGGGACGGCCCGAACACCTCGGCGATCGAGCCCATCTCGATCGGGTCGCCGAGCGGCGTGCCGGTCCCGTGGGCCTCCACGAACTGGACGTCCCCGGGTTCGAGCGCCGCGTCGGCCAGCGCGGCACGCATGAGCGCCTCCTGCGCGAGGCCGTTGGGGGCGGTGAACCCGGCGCTCTCGCCGTCCTGCCGCACCGCGGTGCCGCGCACCAGCGCGAGGACGGTGTCGCCGTCGCGCCGCGCGTCGCTGAGCCGCTTGAGCACGACGACGCCGCACCCCTCGGCGCGTCCGTAGCCGTCGGCGGACTCGTCGAACGTCTTGCACCGCCCGTCGGCCGACAGGGCCTGCATGTCGGAGAGCAGCATGCTGCTGTAGGGGTGGTGGATGATTCCGACGCCGCCGCACAACGCGACGTCGCACTCCCGGCCGCGCAGGCCCTTGACCGCGAGGTGCAGGGCGACCAGCGACGACGAGCAGGCGGTGTCCACCGACATGCACGGGCCGCGCGCGCCCAGGAAGTAGGAGACCCGTCCCGCCACGGCCGCGTTCAGCACCCCGCCCGCGAGATAGCCCTCCATGTCCTCGGCGGCGAGCGCGCCGATCTCCCAGGCGTAGTCGACGGAGCTGGCCCCGAAATAGACTCCGGCATTTCCGCGGCGCAGCCCGGTGGGGTCGATATTGGCGTTCTCCAGCGCTTCCCAGGACGTTTCCAGGGCGATTCGCTGCTGCGGATCTATGCAGCGCGCCTCTTTCGGGGAGATGTTGAAGAACGGCGCGTCGAACAGGTCGATCTCGTCGAGGAATCCCCCGCTGGCCGAACTTATGCGGCCCGCGCCGCCGCCGTCGCCGTCCGGCCCGGCGGGCCCGTCCGGCCCGGCGGCCGCGGCGAACTCGGCGGCCTGCCATCGGCCCCGCGGGATGGGTTCGATGGCCGACCGGCCCGAACCGAGGTACTCGGCGAAGTCGCCTAGGGTCGTGCTGCCTCCGGGCATGCGGAGGCCGGCGCCCACGATCGCGATGGGCTCCGTCCTTTCGGCCGTCAGCCGGTGTATCCGCGACTCGTGCTCGCGAATGATCTCGCGCGCCGCCTCAAGCTCAGCCTCGATCGTCATGGGAGCCAATGTCCCAGGCGTCGCTGATGCGCGGCTGCCGCACGGCTGACATCGCGCGCGCGGAGCATTTGTCAGAACGCCGTCAGCCGGAGATCAGAAGCTCCTGCGAGGATTCCGCGAAGACGATGGAAACAATTCTGGAGCGCACTCGTGGCTGATCCTTTTGAAATCGAGGAAGCGGGTTATCTCGTTCTGGTCAACCACCTGGGCCAGCATTCGCTGTGGCCGGAGGCGATCGACGTCCCGGCCGGGTGGCGGGTGGCGTTCGGCGGCGGCGCGCGGCAGGAGTGCCTCGCCTACGTCACGGCGAACTGGCGGGACATCGCGCCCGCGGAGCAGGCGGCCCCGCACCCGGCGGACGCGCCATGATCGGCGCCGAGGCCGTCGAGGCGGCGCTGTGCCGGATCATCGCCGGCGTCCTCGGCGAGGACCGCATCGGCCCGGAGGACGGGTTCTTCGAGGCGGGCGGGGACAGCGTCCTGGCGGTCCAGGTGGTGGCCCGCGCGCGTGAGGCCGGCCTCGACCTGAGCGTGCGCGATCTCTTCGACCACCAGACGCCCGCGTCGCTCGCCGCCGTGATCGGCGCCCTTCCCGCCGCGACGCCCGGCCCGGCCGACGCGACCCTCACGCCCGACGCGCCGGACACCCCTCTGGTCGCTTTCGCGGACGACGAGTTCGGCGACTTCGAGGCCGTCGACGCCGCCGGCTCCGAAGCCGAATGGGAGACGATCACGTGAGCCGCTCCGGCATCGAGTGCGTCCTGCCGCTGACCTCCCTTCAGGAGGGCCAGCTGTTCCACGCCGAGTTCGACGAGGCGGGCCCGAGCCTCTACAACATGTTCCTGTCGGCCCTGCTGACCGGCCCGCTGGACGCCGCGGCGCTGCGGTCCGCCTGCGCGCGGTTGCAGGCCAGGCACCAGTGCATGCGCGCCTGCTTCCGCCGGGACCGCGAGAACCGGACCGTCCAGGTCGTCCTCCGGGAGGCGCCGCTGCTCTGGCGGCAGGTCGACCTGTCCGGCCTTCCCGAGCCGGAACGCGCCGAGCGGCTGGAACGGCTGGCCCAGGAGACCCGGTCGGAGCGCTTCGACCTCGCGCGGGCGCCGCTGACCCGGTTCGTGCTGGTGCGGCTGGCGCCGGACGAGCACCGCTTCATCCTCTGCACCTATCACGCCGTGCTGGACGGGTGGTCGTCCTGGCTGCTTCTGGGCGAGCTGGCCCACCTCTACGAGCGGGGCGGGGACGGCGCCGGCCTACCGGCGCCTCCGCCCTACGAGGACTACTACCGGTGGCTGGCCGGGCAGGACCGCGCCGCGGCCGAGAGCGTGTGGCGGGACGCGCTCGACGGGCTGCCGGGGCCGACCCTGCTGGCGCCGTCCGGTCCCGAACGGTGGCTGACCGACAGCGAGCAGTTCGACATCGAGGTCCCCGCCGGGCTGGTCGAGAGGTTGCGCGGCCTGGCCCGCGGCCGCGGCCTGACGATGAACACGATCTTCCAAGGGGCGATGGGGCTGGCGCTCGGCACCGCCACCGGCCGGGGCGACGTGGTGTTCGGCGGCACGGTCACCGGCCGCTCCCCGGAGGTGCCGGGCATCGAGCGCATGGCGGGGATGTTCCTCAACACCGTGCCGGTCCGGGTCCGCCAGGACCTGGCCCGGTCCGAGACCGTCGCCGCGATGCTGGCGCGGATCCAGGCCGAGCAGGCGCGGCTGATCCCGCACCACCATCTCGGCCTGGTCGACATCCGGCGCGCCGCGGGGCGGCCCGAGCTGTTCGACGCCCACATGTCGTTCCAGAACTTCCCGGGCGCCGGCACGACGGGCGGCTTCCCGATGTCCGACGTGCGGACCGACGTCAAGACCGACTACACGCTGAACATCGCCGTGCAGGCGTCGGGCGACGTCATCGACATGGCCGTCGAGCACCGGCCCGTCCTGTTTGGCCGGGAGCGCGCGGAGGAACTCGCGGCCGGGCTGATGCGGGCGCTGGAGGCGATGGCCACGGCGCCGGACGCCCCGGTGAGCCGGGTCCAGGTGCGGACCGCCGAGGAGCGGCGGGCGCTGCTGGGGCTCGGCCGCACCCGGCCGGTGGCGGCTGAGCCGGAGCTGGTGCCGGAGTCGTTCGCGGCGCGGGCGGCGGCGGTGGATCCGGGGCTGACCGCGCTGGTCTGCGGGGACGTCGAGCTGTCGTTCGGCGAGCTGGCCGGACGGGTGAACCGGCTGGCCCGCTGGCTGATCGCGGCCGGAGCGGGCCCCGGGGACCCGGTGGCGGTGCTGCTGCCGAGGTCCGCCGACTCGGTCGTCGCGCCGCTGGCGGTGCTGGCCGCCGGGGCGATGTACGTGCCGGTGGACGCGTCCTACCCCGCCGAGCGGGTGCGGTACATGCTCGCGGACGCGGCGCCGCGCGTGGTGATCACCACGGCGGAGCTGGCGGCGCTCGCGGGGCGGGCGGCGGGCGGTGCGCGGCGACTGGCGCTGGACTCCCCCGAAGCCGCGGCCGAGCTGACGGGATTCGCGGACACGCCGGTCGGCGCGGCGGAGCGCCGCAGAGCGCTCGCACCTTCGGACCCGGCGTACATGATCTACACCTCCGGTTCGACGGGCCGTCCGAAGGGCGTGGTCGCCACCCATCAGGGCCTGGCCAGCCTGGCGGCGTTCTCGCGCGCCGAGGTGATCGGACCCGCCGCCCGCCGGGCCGGACGGCGGCTCCGGACGGCCCTGGTCACCACGACGTCGTTCGACGCGTCCTGGGACAGCGTGCTGTGGCTGCTGGAAGGCCACGAGCTGCACGTGCTGGACGACGACGTCCGCCGCGACGCGCACGCGCTCGTCGACCACGTCCGCGAGCACCGGATCGACGTCCTGGAGGTCACGCCCTCCTACGCGGAGCAACTCGTCGCGGAAGGGCTGCTCGGGCGGAGCCGGTCGTCGGTGCTGATTCTGGGCGGCGAGGCGGTGGGCGCCGGGCTGTGGGAACGGGTCGCCCGCGCCGAAGACGTGACGGGCTGGAACTTCTACGGCCCCACCGAATGCACGGTGAACGCGGTGGTCGCCCGGATCAGCGGCGAACGGCCGGTGATCGGCCGTCCGACGCCCGGCAGCCGGGTGTACGTGCTGGACGAATGGCTGCGCCCGGTGCCGGTCGGGGTGCCGGGCGCGCTGTATCTGGCCGGGGCGCAGGTGGCCCGGGGATATTGGGACCGTCCCGCGCTGACCGCGGAGCGGTTCGTGGCCGACCCGTTCGGCACGCCCGGTGAACGCATGTACCGCACCGGCGACCGGGCCCGCTGGACGCGCGACGGCGTCCTGGAATTCCTGGGCCGGACCGACGACCAGGTGAAGCTGCGCGGGTTCCGCATCGAGCCCGGCGAGATCGCCGCCGTCCTGACCGAGAGCCCGCTGGTCACCCAGGCCGCAGTAGTCGTCCGCGACGACACCCTGGTCGCCTACCTGGTGCCCGCCAGCGACCCCGCCGACGAGGACGAGCTGCGCGGACACGCGGCGAGCAGGCTGCCCGCCCACGTGATCCCGTCGGCGTTCGTCACCCTCGACGCCCTGCCGCTCACGCCCAACGGCAAACTCGACCGCGCCGCCCTCCCCGACCCCGACGCCTCGCGGCTCCCGGCCGGGCGCGGCCCGCGCGACCACCGGGAGGACGTGCTGTGCGGGCTGTTCGCCGAGCTGCTCGGCCGCGAGCCGATCGGGATCGACGACGACTTCTTCGCGCTCGGCGGCCACTCGCTGCTCGCCACCCGGCTGACCAGCCGGATCCGGACCGAGCTCGGGGCCGAGCTGTCCGTCCGGAAGGTGTTCCAGGCGCCGACCGTGGCCGAGCTGAGCGCCGAACTCTCGGGCGCGCGTCCGGCCCGCCCCGCGCTGCGGCGAATGAGCCGCGCGGCGACGAGCTGAGGAGAAACGATGATCCCGTTGTCGTTCGCGCAGCGGCGGCTGTGGTTCCTGAACAAGCTGGAGGGGCCCAGCGCGACCTACAACATGGCGGGCGCGCTGCGGTTGCGCGGGCCCCTGGACCGGCGGGCGCTGGCGGCCGCGATCAACGACGTCATCGACCGGCACGAGCCGCTGCGGACGGTGTTCCCGGACCTCAAAGGCGAGCCCTACCAGCGGATACTCGACATCGACCAGGCCCGCTCGGAGCTGGAGATCTTCGAGCCCGAGCCCGGCGAGCTGGCGGCGGCGCTCCAGCAGGCCGCGAACCATGTGTTCGACCTGGCCGCGCCCCGGCCGCCGTTCCGCGCGACGCTGTTCGTCGTCGGCCCGGACGAGCACGTGCTGATGCTCGTGGCTCACCATGTGGCCGGGGACGGCTGGTCGACCGCTCCGCTGCTGCGTGACGTCGGACGCGCCTACCAAGCGCGATCCAAGGGACGGGCACCGGACTGGGAGCCGCTCCCGGCCACCTACGTCGACTACACCTTCTGGCAGTCTGAGCTCCTCGGCCGGAGCGACGACCCCGGCAGTGTGCTCGCTCAGCAGCTCGCATTCTGGGCCAAGGAGCTGGAGGGCGCGCCCGAGTGCCTGCCGCTGCCCACCGACCGGCCTCGTCCACCGTTCGCCAGCCATCGCGGCGACACCACACCCCTGACGGTGGACGCCGATCTGCACGCACGCCTCGCCGACCTGGCGCGGGCGAACCAGGCGACGCTGTTCATGGTGCTGCACGCCGCGCTGGCCGTGCTGCTGAGCGGCAGAGGGGCGGGCCAGGACATCCCGGTCGGATCGCCGCTGGCCGGACGCACCGACGAAGCCCTGGACGATCTGGTCGGGTTCTTCATCAACACGGTGGTCGTGCGGACGGATGTGTCCGGGTCCCCGGGTTTCGCGGAACTGCTGGGCCGGGTGCGCGAGCGGACGCTGGCGGCGCTGGAGAACCAGGACGCGCCGTTCGAGCTGGTCGTCGAGCACCTCAACCCGGACCGGTCACCGTCCCGCAACCCCCTCTTCCAGGTCATGCTGACGTTGCAGAACGCGCCACGCGACGCGGAGCCGCTGCCGGGGCTGGACGCGGAGATGGAGGCGATAGGCACTCCGACCGCCAAGGTCGACCTCTCCTTCACGCTGACCGAGCACCAAGACCGCGACGGCCGTCCGGCCGGGCTGTCCGGCGACCTCGAATACGCGCTCGACCTGTTCGACCGCGAGGGCGCCGAGTCGCTGGCCGCAGGGCTGGTACGGGTGCTGGCGGCGGTCGCGGCGGCGCCGGACGCCCCGGTCGACCGGCTCGACCTGCTGACGTCCGAGGAACGGCGAGCACTGCTCGACCTCGGCCACACCCCACCGGCGACCACCGAACCGGTCCTGCTTCCGGAGCTGTTCGCGACCCGGGCGACGGCGGAGCCGGACCTGACCGCGCTGGTGTGCGGGGACGTGGAGCTGTCGTTCGGCGAGCTGGCCGGACGGGTGAACCGGCTGGCCCGCTGGCTGATCGCGGCCGGGGCCGGGCCCGGGGACCCGGTGGCGGTGCTCCTGCCGCGGTCGGCCGACTCGGTCGTCGCGATGCTGGCGGTGTTGGCGGCCGGAGCGATGTACGTGCCGGTGGACGCGTCCTACCCCGCCGAGCGGGTGGAGTACATCCTGGCGGACGCGGCGCCGACGCTGGTGATCACCACGGACGGGCTCGCGGCGCTGGAGGACACGCCGGCCGGCACGGCGAAGCGCCGGAGGGCGATCGCGCCGTCCGACCCGGCGTACATGATCTACACCTCCGGTTCGACGGGCCGTCCGAAGGGTGTGGTCGCCACCCATCAGGGCCTGGCGAACCTGGCCGCGTTCTCACGCGCCGAGGTGATCGGGCCCGCGGCGAGGCGGGCCGGGCGGCGGCTCCGGGCGACGCTGGTCGCCGCGCTGTCGTTCGACGCGTCCTGGGACGCGGTGCTGTGGCTGGTGGAAGGCCACGAGCTGCACCTGCTGGACGACGACGTCCGCCGCAACGCGCACGCGCTCGTCGACTACGTCCGCCAGAACCGGATCGACGTGGTCGACGTGACCCCCTCCCACGCCGAGCAACTGGCAGAGAACGGACTCCTGGACGGACGGCACCGCCCCTCGGTCCTGATCCTGGGCGGCGAGGCGGTGGGCGCCGGGCTGTGGGAACGGGTCGCCCGCGCCGAAGGCGTGACCGGCTGGAACTTCTACGGCCCCACCGAGTGCACGGTGGACTCGGTGGTCACGCGGATCAAGGGAGACCGGCCGGTCCTCGGACGTCCCGTCCCAGGTACTCGCGCGTACGTGCTGGACGAATGGCTGCGCCCGGTACCGATAGGGGTCCCGGGCGAGCTCTACGTGGCCGGCCCCCAAGTGGCGCGGGGATATCGGCGGCGTCCGGAACTGACCGCCGAGCGGTTCGTCGCCGACCCGTCCGGCACGCCGGGCACGTCCGGTGAACGCATGTACCGCACCGGCGACCGAGCCCGCTGGACGCGCGACGGCGTCCTGGAATTCCTCGGCCGGGCCGACGACCAGGTGAAGCTGCGCGGGTTCCGGATCGAGCCCGGCGAGATCGCCGCCGTCCTGACCGAGAGCCCGCTGGTCACCCAGGCCGCCGTGATCGTCCGCGACGACGCCCTGGTCGCCTACCTGGTGCCCACCGACGGCCCTGCCGACGAGGACGAGCTGCGCGGGCACGCGGCGAGCAGGCTGCCCGCCCACATGATCCCGTCAGCGTTCGTCACCCTCGACGCCCTGCCACTGACCCCCAACGACAAGCTCGACCGGGCCGCCCTCCCCGACCCGGCCGACTCGCACACCCCGGCCGGCCGCGGCCCGCGCGACCACCAGGAGGAGGTGCTGTGCGGGCTGTTCGCCGAGCTGCTCGGCCGCGAGCCGATCGGGATCGACGACGACTTCTTCGCGCTCGGCGGCCACTCGCTGCTGGTCACCAGGCTGGTCAACGAGATCCGGGACGAGCTCGGCGCCGAGATCTCCGTCCGGGCGGTGTTCCAGGCGCCGACCGTGGCCGCGCTGGCCGCCGAGCTCGCCGGCGCGCGTCCGGCCCGTCCCGCGCTGCGCCCGATGACCGATCCGGCGTCGACCTGAGGAGACACGATGATCCCGTTGTCGTTCGCGCAGCGGCGGCTGTGGTTCCTGAACAGGCTGGAAGGCCCCAGCGCGACCTACAACATCCCGGGCGCGCTGCGGCTGCGCGGGCCGCTGAACCGCCGGGCGCTGGCCGCCGCGCTGAACGACGTCGTCCACCGGCACGAGCCGCTGCGGACGGTGTTCCCGGACGTCGAAGGCGAGCCCTACCAGCGGATACTGACCATCGACCAGGCGCGCCTCGACCTGGAGATCGCCGAACCCGGGCCCGGTGAGCTGGCGGCGGCGCTCCAGCAGGCCGCGAACCATGTGTTCGACCTGGCCGCGCCCCGCCCGCCGTTCCGCGCGACGCTGTTCGCCGCCGGCCCGGACGAGCACGTGCTGATGATCGTGATGCACCACATCGCGGGAGACGGCTGGTCGACGGCCCCGCTGTGGCGTGACCTCGGGCAGGCCTACCAGGCGCGATGCGAGGGGCGGGAGCCGGGCTGGGAGCCGCTGCCCGTCCGGTACGTGGACTACACGCTGTGGCAGGCCGAACTCCTCGGCCGGGCCGACGATCCCGGCAGCGTCCTCGCCGGTCAGCTGGCCTTCTGGGCGAAGGAGCTGGCGGGCGCGCCGGAGTGCCTGCCGCTGCCCGCCGACCGGCCCCGGCCGCCGTTCGCCGGATTCCGCGGCGACACCGTGACGCTCGCGGTGGACGCGGAGCTGCACGCACGCCTCACCGACCTGGCGCGGCGGAACGGAGCGACGCTGTTCATGCTGCTGCACGCCGCGCTGGCCGTGCTGCTGAGCCGGTGGGGCGCCGGACGGGACATCCCGGTCGGGTCGCCGCTGGCCGGGCGCACCGACAGGGCGCTGCACGATCTGGTCGGCTTCTTCCTCAACACGGTGGTCGTGCGCACGGACCTGTCCGGCGATCCGACCTTCGCCGAGCTGCTGGGCCGGGTGCGCGAGACGACCCTGACGATCCTGGAGAACCAGGACGCGCCGTTCGAGCTGGTCGTCGAGCACCTCAACCCGGAGCGGTCGCCGTCCCGCAACCCGCTCTTCCAGGTCATGCTGAACGTGCTGGTCATGCCGGCGGTCGCGGACCTGCTGCCGGGGCTGACCGCGGAGATGGAGGCGGTGCGCACGCCGACCGCCAAGGTCGACCTCACCTTCACGCTGACCGAGCACTTCGGACCCGCCGCGCGGCCGGCCGGGCTGGGCGTCGACGTCGCGTACGCCCTCGACCTGTTCGACCGTGAGACCGCCGAAGCGCTGGCCGGAGGGCTGGTGCGGGTGCTGGAGGCGGCCGCCGCCGCGCCGGACGTCGCGGTGAGCCGGATGGAGGTGCTGACCGCGGACGAGCGGTCGGCGCCGCTGGAACTGGGGCGGGGCGAACCGGCGTCCGCCGGTTCGGAGCTGGTGCCGGAGCTGTTCGCGGCGCGGGCGGCGGCGATGGAACCGGGCCTGACCGCGCTGGTCTGCGGGGACGTCGAGCTGTCGTTCGGCGAGCTGGCCGGACGGGTGAACCGCGTGGCCCGATGGCTGATCGCCGCCGGGGCCGGTCCCGGGGACCCGGTGGCGGTGGCGTTGCCGAGGTCCGCGGACTCGGTGGCCGCGATGCTGGGGGTGCTCGCCGCCGGGGCGATGTACGTGCCGGTGGATCTGTCGTATCCAGCGGACCGGGTGCGGTTCATGCTCACGGACGCGACGCCGCGCGCAGTGATCACGACGCCCGACCCGGCGGCCGCGCTGACCGGCGCTGGAGCCCGGTCGTTGAAGCTGGGCTCGGCCGGCGCGGAAGCCCAGCTGGCGGCGCTTTCCGATTCACCGGTCGACGCCGCCGAACGTCGCAGATCCCTGACGCCGTCGGACCCGGCGCACCTCACCTACACCTCCGGCTCGACGGGCCGTCCCAAGGGCGTGGTCGCCACCCACCAGGGCCTGGCGAACCTGGCGGCGGCCCTGCGCGGCGAGGTGATCGAGCCCGCGGCGCGGCGAGCGGGACGGCGGCTGCGGGCGAGCCTCGTCACCGCGCTGTCGTTCGACGCCGTGTGGGTCATGGTGCTGTGGCTGCTGGAAGGCCATGAGCTGCACGTGCTGGACGAGAACGTCAGGCGCGACGCGAACGCGCTGGTCGGCTACGTCCGCGAGCACGGAGTGGACATCCTGGAGGTCACCCCTTCCTACGCCGGGCAACTCCTCACCGAAGGGCTGCTCGACGAAGGCGGAGCCTCGGTACTGATTCTGGGCGGCGAAGCGGTGACGGCCGGGCTGTGGGCACGGATCGGCCAGGCCGAACACGTGACGGGCTGGAACTTCTACGGCCTGACCGAATGCACGGTGGATTCGGTGCTCGCCCGGATCGGCGGCGACCGGCCGGTGATCGGCCGTCCGATGCCGGGCTCCCGCGTGTACGTGCTGGACGAATGGCTGCGCCCGGTACCAGTGGGGGTGCCGGGCGCGCTCTACGTGGCCGGGAAACCGGTGGCCCGGGGGTACTGGGGCCGTCCCGCCCTGACCGCGGAACGGTTCGTCGCGGACCCGTTCGGCGCCCCCGGCGAACGGATGTACCGCACCGGCGACCTGGCCCGCTGGACCCGCGACGGCGTACTCGAATTCCAGGGCCGGGCCGACGCCCAGGTGAAGATACGCGGGTTCCGGATCGAGCCCGGCGAGATAGCGACCGTCCTCACCGGAAACCCCCTGGTCGGCCAAGCGGCGGTGGTGGCCAAGGAGAACAGGCTGGTCGCCTACCTGGTCCCCGCGGACGCCGGAACCCTCGACGCCGACGAGCTGCGCCGCCACGCCATGGCCGAACTCCCCGAGTACATGGTTCCGTCGGCGTTCGTCACGCTCGACGTCCTCCCGCTGACCCCGCACGGGAAACTCGACCGGAAGGCACTCCCCGACCCCGATTACGCGGCGTCGAGCACCGGCGGTCAGGCCGCCGCCCGCACCGGCCGCGAGGAGGCGCTGTGCTGCCTGTTCGCCGAGGTCCTCGGCCTGGACTCGGTCGGCGCCGACGACAACTTCTTCGCGCTCGGCGGCCATTCGCTGCTCGCCACGCGGCTGGTGAGCCGGATCCGGGCGGCGCTGGGCACGGACCTGTCGGTCCGGCTGTTCCTGCAGGCGCCCACCGTGGCCGGGGTCATCGGGTCGCTCGCGGCGGACCCGGCCGCGCAGGCGCGGATCGACCCGGTCGCGGCGATCCGGACGTCCGGCGAGCGGCCGCCGCTGTTCTGCGTGCATCCGGTGTCCGGGGTGGCCTGGTGCTACTCCGGCCTGCAGCGGCACCTGCCCGCCGACGTCCCCATCTACGGCCTCCAGCTGGAGATGGGCGACGAGTCGCCCCGGCCGCGCGACCTGGCGGACCTCACCGCGCGCTACGCCGCCCGGATACGCGAGGTCCGGCCGACCGGCCCCTACCGGCTTCTCGGCTGGTCGCTGGGCGGCGCCATCGCGCACGCCGTCGCCGGGAGGCTCCAGCGCGAGGGTGAGCGGGTGGAGTTCCTGGGCCTCCTGGATTCGTATCCCGCCAATCCCTGGCTTCTGGAGATGGAACCGGCCGCGATGCTCGACGCGATCGAGCAGGCGATCCTCGTCACGATGGCCCAGGATCTCGGGCTGGACGTCGAGGACGCCGACGATCCGCGCTCCCGGCGGCGAATGCGCCAGGCGGTCGCGGACGGCTTCGGTCTCCCGGAGGACGTCCTGGCCGGCCTTCCGGGCGCGGCCGGGAACCTCATCCGGATAGCGCAGGGCGACGAGCACGAGGTCTTCCACGGGGATCCGGTCTTCGTCCAGGCAGCGGACACCGTTCTCGGCGATGTCGGCGCGGCCGAGCTGTGGCGGCCGCACGTCCGCGGGACCATCGACCACCACACCGTCGGCTGCGGCCACTTCGAGATGATGAAGCCCGGCCCGATGGCGGAGATCGGCGCGATTCTCGCGGCCGGGATGGCGCCCTGATGGCCACGGACACCGCCGCGGCCGCCGCCCCCGACGCCATCGCGGGCGGCGGCGCCCTGCGGGGACGGGACTTCCGGCTGCTGTGGACCGCCGAGTCCATCAGCAAGACCGGAAGTGCCGTCACGACCTTCGCGCTGCCCCTCGTGGCGCTGCAGACGCTCGGCGCGAACACGCTGATGATGGGCGTGCTCAACGCCATGATCTGGCTGCCGTGGCTGCTCGTCGGGTTGCAGGCGGGGGTCTGGGCCGACCGCCGCAGCCGCCGGCCGCTGATGATCGGCTGCGAGGCCGCGTCGGCGGTGCTGATCGTGAGCGTCCCGGTGCTGGCCGCGTTCGACGTCCTGACCATGTGGTACCTCCTCGTGATCGCGTTCGCGTCGGGGTGCTCGACGGTGCTGTTCACGGCGTCGTACAACGCGTACGTGCCGTTCCTGGTCGGCAAGGACGAGCTGCTGGCGGCGAACTCGCGCCTGCTGGGCAGCGAGCAGGCGGCCAACGTCGCGGGACCCGGCATCGGCGGCCTGCTCACCCAGGTCCTGTCGGCCGTTCTCGGGCTGGTCGTGGACGCGGCGAGCTTCGCGGTCAGCGCCTTCTGCCTGTGGGCCATCCGGGCGCGGGAGCCGTCCGAACGCACGGGCGAACAAGCGGGCAAGCAAGCGGATCACCCGGACGGACCGCGGGCCACCGTCCGGTCCGACATCTGGACGGCGGTCAGGTTCGTGGTCCGGGACCCCTACCTGCGGGTGATCACCGCGAACAGCGCCTGCACGAACCTGCTCATGGGCGGTATCCAGGCGCTGGTCGTCGTGTTCCTGGTCCGGGCCGAGGGGCTCAGCCCGTGGGCGGTCGGCGCGACCACGATCGTGATCAGCGTCGGCGGGCTGCTCGGCGCGTTCGCCGCGCCCAGGGTCAGCGCCCGGCTGGGGTCCGCCCGGACCCTCCTGACGGCCCCGTTCACCGACTGCTTCCTCCTGCTGTTCCCGCTCGCCGCCCCCGGCCCGCTGCTCGTGGTGGCGCTCGCCGGAACCCTGATATGGGCCACGGGAGTGGTAGTGAGAAACGTGACGGGCGGCGCTTTCCGGCAGGCCTACTGCCCGCCTGAAATGAGCGCCCGGGTCGCCATGACCATGCGGTTCATGTTCTTCGGCGTCTGGCCGATCGGCAGCCTTCTCGGCGGTGTGCTGGGCACGGTGTTCGAGGTCCAGACGGCCCTTTTCATCCTCTCCGGCGCGAACATTCTCACCAATATCTGGCTGTTCACCGGCCCGCTCAAGCGGAGCAGGGATCTGCCGACCGACCATGCGGAACCGCCCGCCGCGAGCGCCGCAAAGACTGCCACCTGACCGTCCGACGGTCGATTGCCATGAATGGCTCGGCAAAGCGAGGAGGAGCCGATGAGAGTGCGCAGGATACGAGGGCTCGTGGCATTGGCCGCGGCAGGCGGCATGGTGGCCGCCCTGGCGACGGGGCCGCCGGTGTCCGGCGCCGCGGACGCGGTGGCGCCGGACACGTCCGCGGCGGGGCCGTCCAGGGCCACGGCCGCCCTGGTGAACATGCCAGGCCCGGCCGGGGAGTTCCCGCGGAACGCGCAGGTCGGGCCGACGATGGCGGTCGACCCGGTCAACCCGAACATCGTGGCGGCGGTCGCGGAGGACCTGGTGGACATGCAGCCGTGCTCGAAGGAGGCCGCGATCAACGGGGCGGCGTGCGCCCTCCCGGCCAACGCCCAGTTCGGCGGGGCGACCAACCGCGGCGTGGGGTTCAGCGGGATCTACTTCTCACACGACAGCGGCCGCAACTGGACCCAGCCCACCTATCAGGGCCTGACCGCGGCCGGATGCGACCCGGCGGCGGAGCCGTGCACGGCCAAGCCGGGGCCGATCCACACGATTCCCAACTACCACGAGAATGGCAAGCGGACCCGCGGCGGCCCATCCGTGGCTTTCGGCCCGGTGCTCCGGAACGGCAAATTCTCCTGGGCGAACGGCTCGCGGCTCTATGTGTCCACGATCGCGTCGAACCTGACGCACACGCCGCTCGATCCGGGCCGTCTCGACGGCACCAGGGCCATCATGGTCTCGCATATCGACAATCCGACGCGGGCCCGCGCGGCCGATCAGTCGAACTGGTCGGCACCGGTGATCGTGCCGGAGCGCACGCCCTCCGTCGTCCTGCCGGCCGAGGACCAGATCTGGGCGGACAACGCCGCCAGCAGCAGGCACTTCGGGAACGTGTACGCGTGCTACCACGACTTCCAGTACGCCCCCACCGTCCCGGGCAACGTCGGCCCCCTCCGGGTTTTGGTGGGAGTGTCAAAGGACGGCGGGCAGACGTGGTCGAACCACGACGTCGCCCCTCCGGTCAACTCGGCCGCCGAGGGCTACCGGATGGCGTGCACGGTCCGCACGGACAGCCGCGGCGTGGTCTACACGTTCTTCACCCACTTCACAGGTGCGTTCCCGTCGTTCGAGCCGAAAGCGGCGATCAGCGTCATGAAGTCGTACGACGGCGGCGACACGTGGACGAAGCCCGTCGACTTCATGCGGACGAACACCGGCTGCTACCACGTCGACCGGATCGGCGACCGCTGCACCGAGGAAGGACCGGCGGGGACCGCGAACGAGCCCGGACCCAGCGTCAGCATCGCCAACGGCGCTCCCACCGGCCGCGACGCCACGGACGACATGGTCCTCACCTGGGCCGACGGCCGGTTCGGCCGGGGCAGGGAGGCGGCCCTCCTGTCGCATTCGCGGGACAGGGGCAGGACGTGGTCCGCTCCGGCGAAGGTGTCGCTGCCCGGCGACCGGGTCCTGTACAGCGCCGTCGCCATCGCGCCCGACGCGTCCCGCATGTACCTGACGTACAACGCCTTCACCACGCCGTTCAGCGAGACGACGGCCGATCCGCGGCTGTTGCGGGGCGTCCTGCGGTCGGCGGGGATCGGCCGGCACGGCAGACCGGCCGGCTGGAAGAACGAGTACATCGGCCGCACCGGCGACGCGCGGGGCACCAGTTTCGCCGTCTGGAACTACCCCGAGTTCCTCGGCTACTTCGTCTCCGCCATCGCCACCCGCCGCTACGGGGCCGGCGCGTGGACCGACGTGTCCCGCACGGCCGGCTGCCCGGTCATCGACTCGTGGCGGCAGGGGTCCCTCGAAGCGGACAAGATACTGACCCCGGCGCCGTGGCCGCGGGCGGACTGCCCGCCGAACTTCGGGAACTCCGACCTCCTGAGCGCGACGACCGCCCGTTAGCCGCCGCACGAGGAGAAGCCGCACCGGAAACGGAACGGCCATCGCCCGTCCTGCCGGCAGGACGGGCGATGGCCGTTCCGTTCTCGGCGCACCGCCGTCAGGGGCCGCCCGACGTCAGGAGGCGTTCGAGTTCCATCAGGGCCTTGTCGGCGGCCTCGCCGACCTCCACGTCGTCGGGGGCCGCCGCGCAGGCGCCGAGCATCTCGACGACCTTGGCTCCGGCCGCGGCGATCTCATCGGGTTCCTCCGCCATGGCATCTCCTCTCGGGTCGGTCCCGCCGTTGCGGGTGGGGTCCCGCCGTTGCGGGTGGGGTCCCGCCGTTGCGGGTGGGGGTCCCGCCCGCCGTTGCGGGTGGGGTCCCGTCGTGGCGGCTCAGACGGCGTTGCACGCCCGGAAGACGTGCACCAGGGCCGGGATGCTGGCTTCGCCCTGGAAGGCGATGTATTCGGGCAGGACGACGTCCTGCTTCCACTTCTCCTTGTAGGCGTACTGGGTCTGCGCCGGGTAGATGTGCCCGCCGTTGGTCCAGAGCTCCTTCGTGAACCACTGGAAGGCGCGGCTGTGACCGGGGAACTCGTACTCGGGCGAGAGGCCGGAAAAGGGCGTGTAGCCGAAGTGGAGCCACTCCACCCCCTCGGCCTGGAATTGCTCGATGGCCGCCTTGTTGATCGCCTCCATCACCCCGGGCGGAGAGTCCGGCAGGCGGCGGCTGAGGTCGTGCATCCACCCGGGGCGTGAGCCGTAGACCGGGGAGTACGAGATGTAGCCGGTCAGCCGGTCGCCGCGCACGCCGACGAAGAGCCGGCGCAGGTGCTGGTACGGCCCGCCGTACTCGCCGACGAGGAACTCCAGCGGCCTGGCGCCGCCCTTGGCGCCCAGCCAGGCCGCGTCGAGCCGCCTCATCTCGTCGTGCCAGGCGTCGAGCGGCGCCTCGGTGATCGTCAGCCCGCTCCGCACGGCTCGCGCGATCTTGTTGCGCAGCTGCATGAACGCCGTCCCGCGCAGGCTGAACGTGTCCAGCCGCAGCGCGTACGACCCGCCTATCTGGTTGACGACGAAGCCCTCGTCCAGGTACTCGGCGGCGTCGGCCGCCTGGAGCTGGACGGCGACGATCTCCCGGCGCTGTTCCGCGGCCAGGTCGACGAAGGCGCGCAACAGCCGGGCCCGCGCCCCGGCGGGCGCGAACGGGCCGCCGAACTGCACCAGGTAGCGCCCGGTGGGGCGGTAGACGATCACGCCGGGCGCGTCCGGCAGGCGCAGGTAGCGGTTGCCCGCGTTGACCGCGAGGAACGAGCTTGGATTGTCGGCGCCGGGATATCGCCGGATGGCGTCCAGGGCGATGTCCGGCATCGCGAGCGTCTCGGTCATCGTGTGCTCCATTTCTGCCACGGCCTTTTCTGCGACGGCCTTTTCCGCCGCGGTCGTGGAGCACCCCCAGAGTGCGTTCATGGCGCAGTACGGAAACGGCTCGATACTCGGTCCATTTATTGCATACGGGTGCGCGGATATCAAGCGCGAGAAAAGGTCAGCAGAGAGTCAGCCGCGGATCAGGGGCGTCCGGCATGATGGTTTCAGCGACAAAGAACGGTAATGCCAGGAGAGGTTCCCAAAGTGGCCTAATGGGGCCCGGCGCAAGCCGGGAAGGCGTCGTCCGGCGCCTGCGCAGGTTCGAATCCTGCCCTCTCCGCCAGGACGGGCAGAAGAGGCTTTCACGCCGCTTCCGCTCGTCGCTTTGTGTTCGTCAATCGTGTTCGACAATTCCGCCGGGCGCCCGTGGGTGCCTTCTAGGAGGACCCGTGGGTGACGCGACCGCAGACGAAGCCGTGCCCCCGGCGGCCGGCCGGCCCGGGTGGGGAGGCGAGGTCTCGATCCCGGTGTCCGGCGTCCACCAGTGGCTCACGACCCTGCTGCGGGACCTGCCCAAGCCCACCGAGTACCGGTACACCGCGGACTACACGCGCGCGGTCGTCGGCTACTGCCTGGAGAAATGGCTGGCCGCGCGGCCGGGTGACGCCGCCGCGCCGTCCGTCGAGGAGGCCGGCGCGCGGTTCAGGGACGCGATGCTGGCCGCGAAGGACCTCTCCGAGGACCAGGTCGACCAGGTGTGCGACCGGACGTTCGGCATGGACGACGACCTCCAGGCGTGGCTGAGCGGCACTGCCGAGCGGTTCCTCGGCCTCGTCAAGCCGTGGACGCCCGTCTGGCTCGGCTTCACGGACTGGGCGCTGCGCTGGTGCCGGCAGAACTCGATCGAGACGCTGGTCTTCCTGGCCCGCGACGCGCTGCCGTTCTACGTCGCGGCGACCGCTCTGGAACAGGGCCTCCACCTGCATCTGGCGCACGTGTCGAGGCACACGAGCCCGGACGCCGTGACGGCGAACTCGATCCTCGGGCAACCCGCCATCGCCCTGATCGACTCAGGGTGCTACGGGACGTGCATCAGTGAGCTCCAGCGGCGCCGCGGAGCCCTCGGCGAGAACGCGCATCAGCAAGGCGCGGCCACACTTTTCTTCTACAGCAGGAATCCCCGGCTGTTCGGCTATGTGAACTACGTGATGTCCCGGGACATGATCGCGAGCCCGGAGACGATGGACCGGGCGGCCGACTTCGTCATCCAGGCGGGCGACCTGCTGGAGGCATTGCCGAAGCCCTACCGATATCGCGCGGACGACCCGTCCATGGTGGAGCCGAGCGATCTCGTCAGTTTCACCGTCTCGATCGCCGTGCTCAGCGAGATGGCGAGCCTGGCGAAGGCGAGCACTTTTCTCGACGCCGAACGGCTGACGGACGTCCACGATCAGGTGCGGCTGCTGTTCCGGTCGTACGAACTGTCCGGGCATCGCAGCGGGCTGCGAAGCGACTTCCTCTTCGACGAGCCGACGCCCAAGAGCCTTCCGGCGCCCGGCGCCCTGGCCGGCCTCGACTTCCTTGAGATCCCGCCGCAGAGTCACGTGTTCGGCACGGTGAGCGGCTGATTCCGTCCCTCCGCGACAACGTGAGGAGCATTTCCCGATGACACTTCCGGCCAGTTCTTCCCTGCTGCTTCCGGCCGGTGCGACGCTGCGCTTCCTGGCCTCCCGCCGCCGGGGCCCCGGCGCCTACCTGGAGGCCCACGAGGACGAGCCGACCATGGAGGCGCTGCGGTGGGCCGCCGAGATCACCGCGCTGCTGTCGGGCGAGCCGGTGACGCCCGCCCCGTTCGTCGGCGAGTGCCGCCGGGCGGGCGGCACGTTCGCGATGACGGCGGCCGGTTCGGAGCCGTCCCGTGCCGCGGGCTACTACGCGGTGCGCGCTCTCGTGCTCACCGGCAGGCGGGGCGAGGTCCCGGGCCCGCTCCCCCGCTGGTTCGCCGGCGAGGTCGCGACGCCCGGCCTGCCCGCCACGGTCGACATCGACGAGATGTTCTACGTCCTGCGCGCGCTCGAACAGCTCGACGCGCTCGGCCTGCTCGGCCCCGAGGTGTCGCGCTCGCTCATCGGCTTCGTCCGGAGCTGCCGGACCGGCGACGGGGGCTACGCGGGAGCGCCGGGCGGGCCGCCCGACACCGAGCACACCTACTGCGCCGTGTGCAGCCTGTCCCTCCTGGGCGAACCGCTCGGGGCGTCCGCCAGCCGCGCGACCGCCGCCTGGCTCAGGTCGCGGTTCGCCACCCCGTCCGGCCTCGCGACGCTCACCGCGGAGGACGACGCCCCGTCGCTCGCCGCCACCTACTGGGGCTTCCGCGCGGGCGAGGTCCTGGACGCCGCCGTCTGGACGGACCGGCTCGCGCCCGCGGTGAGCGCCCTGGCCAGGCCCGGCGGCGGTTTCGGCGCGCACGAGGACGCCACGCTGTGGGAGTCGTACTGCGCGCTGCGCGTCCTGACCAGGCTCGCGGCCACCGGCGGCGCCACGACCGCCGACGCAGGCGCGGCCGCCGACGCAGGCGCGGCCGCCGACGCGGGCGCGGCCGCCGACGGAGCCGGACGATGAACCCGTCGCGGCTGTCGGACGCCATCGGCGGGCACACGAAACGGGGCGGGCTCGCCGTCGGGATGTACCTCGTGCCGGGCTTCCCCGACTGGGCCACGAGCCTGACGGCGCTGGACCTCTGCCTCGGCCACGGCGTCGACTTCATCGAGTTCCCGGCGATGGCGGACCCGCGATGGTCCCCCAGAACCGGCCCGATGATCGCGCGGGCGCTGGGGAAGGCCGAGCCCTACGCCGAGGCCGAGGCGGCGGAGTGGCTGCTGCGCGCCCCCGTGCGGGTGGCCGTCGTCTACGAGTCCGCCTGGCCGTCGCCGGAGCGCGCCGCATGGACGGCGCCGCTCCCCCTCCGCACCGGCGTCTCCGGGTACCTGTTCGAGAGCGACCCGCCGGACCTCGCGCCTTACGCCCGTGCCGCCGCCGAGGACGGCGCGGTCGTGATCCCCGCCGTGGACGCCACCGCGGCCGGCCTGTCGGACTCCGACCGGCGCCTCCTCACCCTCGGCGGCGGTTTCGTGTACGCGGCCATGGGGCCGGAGACCGGGACGAGGGCCGCCTCCCCCGCCGACCTCCGGCGGAAGCGGGCGGAGATCCGCGCCGTCCGTCCTGACCTGCCGGTCTGCGCCGCGTTCGGCATCAGCCGGGCCGCGGACGTCGAGGAACTGCGCGCGGGCGAGGCCTGCGACGGGGTCGTCATCGGCTCCGCCGCCCTCGCCAGGCTGGACGAGGGTGTGCCAGCGTTCGCCGGCTGGCTCTCGGAGATCGTCACGGCGGCGAGGGACGCGTGAACGGCGGCTCCATGCACGACCTGGACCACAGGCTTGCGCGGCGCGTCCTCGACGAGTGCCTGCGGCAGCTCAGCCTGGACGAGGTCCCGCTGAAGACCGGCGGCGACAGGGACCGGCTCGCCGAGCGGCTGGACGGGCTCATCGGGCCGTCCGGCCACGATCCCGAGACGGTCCTGTCGGCGTTCCTCCGCGACGTGGCCCCGGCGATCCTCGCGTGCGACACCCCGCGGTTCATGGCGTTCGTGTCGTGCGTGCCGTCGAAGACGTCGATGCTGTTCGACCTGCTGGTCTCCTCGTTCACGCTGCACGGGATCTCGTGGCTGGAGGCCGCCGGACCCGTCGCGGCCGAGAACCAGGCGCTGCGCGTGCTGGCCGACGCCGCCGGGCTGCCCGCCGGCGCGGGCGGATGCTTCGTGTCCGGGGGTTCCAGCGGCAACCTGTCGGCCCTCCTCGTCGCGCGCGACATCGGCGTGCGCCGTCGCGGCGGCCGGATCGAGCGGCCGAAGGCGGCGGTCACGGCCGACGCCCACAGCTCGATCGGGAAGGCCCTGCACGTCCTGGGCATGGACCCGCTGCCAGTGCCCGCGCGCGACCACCGCCTGACGGGCGCCGCGCTGCGGGACGCGCTGGCCCGCGACCCGGACCGGGACGACGTCGTCGCGGTGGTCGCGACCGCCGGCACCACCAACGGCGGGCTGGTCGACGATCTCGCCGGCGCCGCCGAGGCGGCCCGCGAGCGGGGGCTGTGGCTCCACGTCGACGCGGCCTACGGCGGCGCCGGTCTGCTGGCGCCCACCGTCCGCGACCTCTTCGACGGCGTCGAGCGGGCGGACTCCCTCGTCGTCGACCCGCACAAGTGGCTCTTCTCGCCGTTCGACTGCGCGGCGCTGCTCTACCGGGACCCGCCGGCGGCGAAGGCGGTGCACACCCAGCGGGCGTCCTACCTGGACGCCATCCACGACGACGCCGCGGGCGTGTGGAACCCGAGCGACTACGCCCACCACCTGACCCGCCGGGCCCGCGGCCTGCCCCTGTGGTTCGGGCTCGCGGTCCACGGGACGGACGCCTACCGCGACGCCGTCGAGAACACGCTGACCATGGCCCGCTACGCGGCCGACCGCGTCACCGGGACCGACGGCCTCACGCTGGTCCGCGAGCCCGAGCTCTCCGTGGTCCTCTTCCGGCGGGACGGGTGGGGCTGGGACGACTACAAGCGGTGGTCGGACCGGCTCCTCGCCGACCAGGTCGCCTACGTCCTGCCGACGGACTGGGACGGCGAGCCCGCGGCCCGGCTCTGCTTCGTCCACCCGGAGACCACCAAGCAGCTGGTCGACGAGGTGATCGCGTCGATCGCCTCACCGCTGAACGCGCCGAGCGCGTCCAGCGCGTCGACCGGGACCACCGGCCGCTGATCAACGCGCCGGATCCGCCGGGCGTCGACCGGCGGCGCGGGGGCGGATCCGGTGCTTCACATAGATGAGGGCCCTGCCGCGCGGGATCGAACGCGGCAGGGCCCTCGGCCTCAGGGGGTCAGGAGGCGTGCCCCTGAAGCGGACGGGAAAGCTCGTCGACGACGACCACCCGGTCCGGGAGGCGGTCGGCCGGCAGGCGGCCGGAAAGCCAGCCCGCGACGGATCCGGGGTCGACCGAGCGCGCCGCCGCCACCGGGCGCGGGTCCCGGTCGTAGCCCGGCCGGACGGCGTAGACCGCGTAGCGCCCGGTGCCGCGGAGCATCTCCTCGACCTCCACGCTGACGCGGAACCCCTGGTCGTCGAGCCGCGCGGTGACCTGCTCGACCCGGCCCTCGGTCGGCGACCCGGCCTCGTCGTGGACCTCCATGCTGATCTGCTGGATCAGCGGCCAGTGGCGGTCCTCGATCCCCTGGAGCACGTCGTACTCGGCGCGCTGGGCGTCGATCTTGATCAGGTCGATCGCGCGGACGCCGACCTCGTCGACCACCGCCGACAGGGGGCGGAGCAGGCACCGGCACTCGACGAACTCGAAGTCCTTCGCCGCCAGGCCCTCGACCTCGGCGAGGTGCCCGGCGCGTCCCGGCGGCCCGTTCCGCCGCTCGTTCGCGACGTACCGCTTGATCAGCTCGACCTCGTTGTCCCAGTTCGTGTAGTCGTGGCGGCACGACATGATCGAGATATCCGGGTAGTAATAGAACGAGACGTCGTGCTCGCGGTCGGACAGCCCGAAATTGAACGCCCGCGTGCCGAGACCGCGTTCGGCGATGTTCTCCTGTAGTTTGGCGTGCACCTCGGGTACCGGCTCGAAGGCGTACACTTTCGCGGACGGGCAGCGCGCCTCGACGAAAAGGCTGAACATGCCGATGTTCGCGCCGACGTCGAACACCACGGCGTCCTCGCGGAGCACGATTCCGCCGCGCAGATAGACCTCGTCCACGAAGATCTCGTCGTGCAGGAACCGCGTCTCGGCCATGTTCACCGCCGCCAGCTCCGCGAGGACCCCCTGGTCGGCGGTCACGGCGTGCGTCCCCCACGGAAGCACCTGCGCCACCAGCTCCCCGCCGGCATCGCGGAAAACCCGGGCGCGCGCGACGCCGGGATAACGGCGCAGCGTCCTCTCGATCTCGGTCGCGACCCCGGAAGAATCATCAGAGGTGGACATGGGTCTCCTTACCTCTTGCCTCTCGACGGTCCGTCAAATGATGCCAGGCGACGCAGATCCCGCACTGACATCTCACTGACACCCCTCTCCCCCGCACCCCCCGCCGCCGAATATGCAAGCGTTGTGAATTCACGCCGTCAGCCGTATGTCAGGACGGGCTGCAATCATTTCGGGAAGGAACATAAACAGATCGGAGACTGATTCGATGCGCTCCCTTGATGAGGCGCGTGATGTGTGCGAGCGCCATCACCCCGGCCTGTGCGGCGCGCTCTCGGACATCTCCCTGGCCGAGCGCGAGGCTCCGGGCGGTCCGGTACTCGGCATGTTCCGCAAGTTCGGCGGGCCAGGGCTGCTCGTGCCGGCGGAGTTCGGCGGCCAGGGGGTGGACGCGCTCGCCGCGTCGCGCGTCGTCCGGGCGATGTCGTCGTACTCGCCCTCGCTGGGCGCCGCCACCACGATGCACCACTACACGACGGCGACGCTCTTCTCGCTCGCCAAGCGCGCCGGACGCCTGACCCCGGCCCAGCTGGACCTGCTGGCCGACATCGCGCCGGCCGACCTGATCGTCGCCTCCGGGTGGGCGGAGGGCAGGCCGGGGGCGAACATCGTCGTCCCGGCGGCGACCGCCCGTGCCACCGAGGGCGGCTACCTGGTCAACGGCGGGAAGAAGCCGTGCAGCCTGGCCCGCTCGATGGACCTGCTCACGGCCAGCGTCGCGCTGCCCGCGGACGGCGCCCAGACGCTCGCCCTGCTGCTGGTCCCGGCCGGCTCGCCGGGCATCTCGGTGCACCGGTTCTGGCTGAGCGACGTGCTGGCCGGGGCGGAGAGCCACGAGGTCAGGCTCACCGACGTGTTCGTCCCGGCGGACATGGTCATCCGGACCGAGCCGGACGCCCCGGACCGCCTGGACGACCTCCAGACCACCGGCTTCGCCTGGTTCGAGATGCTGGCGACCTCCGTCTACGTGGGCGCCGCGGGCAACCTGGTGGAGCAGGCGCTGACCAGGGGACGGGGCAGCGTGACCGACCGATTGCAGGCGGCGCTGCAACTGGAGTCCGCCGTCGCGCTGGTCGAGGGCGCGGCCCGCGCCCTCGACGACGGCCTCGCAGGCGACGCCGCCGTGTCGGCCGTCCTGGTGGCGAGGTACGCGGCCCAGCAGGCGCTCAGGGAGGCCGCGGACATGGCGGCGGAGCTCCTCGGCGGCATCGCGTTCATGCGGTCGCCGGACATCGCGTACCTGATCGCCGCCGTCCGCCCGCTGGCCTACCACCCGCCGTCGCGGACCGCCATGGCGGAGGCCCTTGTCGACTACTTCGCCGGCCGTCCGCTGCGGCTGGCGTGACCGGCCGTCAACGAAGGCAGGGAGGAATCCGGCCATGGACGTGAAGAACCCCTTCGAGAGCCCGGCGACGTTCCGGCTGCACCGGGCCGAGTACGTGGCCGCCTGGATCGCCGTGAACGTGCTCCTCGTCATGCACTGGAGCGAGATCCGCTGGCTGCCGGCGCTCGTCCTGTTCGCCTACATCGATCTCCTCGGGTACCTCCCCGGCGCGGTCGCGTTCCGGCGCAGCCCGGGCGGGCGGATCTCGAAGAACTACTACGTCGCCTACAACGTCCTGCACAGCCAGATCACGCAGGGCGCCGTCATCGTGGCCTGGGGGCTGACGATCGGCTGGGAGTGGGCGCTGCTCGCGATCCCCTGGCACATCTGGGGTGACCGCGGCATCTGGGGCAACTTCCTCAAGCCGTTCAGCCTGCCCTTCGAGCCGCACGCGGCCCCCGGGTACGGCCGCCTGATCGACGAGCTCTCCGCCGGACGCCCGGCCACCGAACCGGCCACCGAAGCGGCGCCCACGTCCGCCGCCGGGGCGCCCGCTGCCGGAGCGCCCGCCAAATGACGGCCGCCGATCTGGACGTGGCGCTGCGCCGGGCGGTCCGCCGCCTGGCGACCGGCGTGGCCGTGCTGACCGCGTGGCAGGGCGACGACGTCCACGGCACCACCGTCTCGTCGGTGGCCGCGATCTCGCGGGACCCCCTGCTGGTGGGCGTGTGCCTGCGCGAGGGGTCCGGTCTCTCCGGGCTCATCGGCGAGGCCCGCCGGTTCGCGGTGAACGTGCTGTGCACGCGGCAGTCCGCGCTCGCCGGCTGGTTCGCCGACCCGACCCGTCCGCGCGGGCTGGCCCAGTTCGACCACCTCGACTGGGAGCCCGACCCGTTCAGCGGAGCGCCGTGGATCGGCGGGTCGCTCGCGTCGCTCGGCTGCCAGCTCACCGCGACGGTCCCCGCCGGCGACCACAACCTCCTGATCGGCGAGGTCGTCACCGCCCGCGACGGCGAGGGCGGCCCGCTGCTGCACTTCACCGGGCGCCTGCACGACGGGACGCTCCGCGTCCTGCCGCGCGAGGCCACCCACCCCCAGAACGGCGACGAACGACGAGGAGACCGGCATGACGCGTTCAGTGCCGCGCGAGGCTGACTTCGACCGGGCGCCCGACCTGCTCGACGGCGCGACGAACCTGACCCTGACCACCCGCGACTGCGACCTGGCGTACTGGCTGACCGCCGTGGCGCAGGGCACCCTGCTCGGACGCGCCGAGACCGGCCACGCCGTCGCCGCCGCCACGCCCGACTTCATGCGCGAGGACGGCCCCCTCCGCGAGGCGCTGATCCTGGAGCTGGGCTGGCGTTCCGTCGCCGAGGACCGGGCGGCGCGGGCGCTGTCGTACTTCGTCGTCGAGGCGCCTGGCGTCCCGGAGCTGGAGTTCTTCGCGACGCAGGTGCTCGACGAGGCCAGGCACGCGATGGTCTTCCGCAATCACCTCGTCGAGCTCGGCGTGCCCGCGGAGCGGCTGCACGAGACCGTCGCGGAGCTGTCCGCCGACTACACCGCCGAGGTGCTCGCGCCCATCGAGGAGTTCGTGGTCCGCACCGTCCGCGACGAGGGCGACTTCGCCGGCGCCGTGGCGGCGTTCACGATCGTCGTGGAGGGGGTGCTGGCGCCCGCCGCGGAGCTGAGCGAGCGCAAGTGGGACCGGCTCGACCCGGCGGCCGGCGAGATCGCCCGGGGAGCCGGGATCGACGAGATCCGGCACCTGACCGTCGGGAGCTCGATCGTCCGCGAGCACCTCCTCCGCGACCCCGGCTACCGCTCGCGGGCCCTGGAGATCGTGACCGAGGGCCGCGGGATCTGGGACGAGGTGCCCGTCCTCAAGTACGTGCTGCGCCGCGAGAACCTCTTCCAGGAGGGCATGCGGGAGCACGCCGGCCTGCTCGACGGCTACGAGGTGTTCCCCGGCCGGAAACTGCTGGAGACCGGCGCGACCGAACGCTACGACATCGCCGAACGATGGACGGACGAGATGGCCGAGGCCCGCCTGCGCTACATGGGCCTCCCCGAGGCCGCCGCGATCCTGACCGCCACCGCGCGCTAGAGCGTGAGGCGGGCGTGGTCGCTCACCAGCTCATGGAACCGGTAGAGGCCCGGGGTGTGCTCTTGCAGGAGGTGGACGCGCAGTAGCTGGTCCAGGAGGCGGCCAGCCTGTTCCGGTGTCATGTCCAGGAGGGCGGCGGCCTCGTCGGGCCGGAACTCGCCGCCGCGCGAGCCCAGCACCCGGTACGCGCGCCGCTGGTCCTCGGAGAGGCGCTGGTAGGACAGGTCGAGCGCGGCGGCGACGCCGGATCGCCCGGCCGGCGGCCCGGCCGGGCGGCGGTCGCGGTCGTCCAGCCGCTCCAGCAGGTGCCCGACGCTCCAGGCGGGATGCGACCTGAGCCGCGCCGCGGCGAGGCCGACCGCGAGCGGGAGCAGCCCGCACCGCTCCACGGTCCGGCGCAGGACGTCCGCCGGAGTGTCCGCCACGCGGTCCTGCCCCGCCATGCGGACGAACAGCGCGACCGCCTCCCGCACCGGCAGGACGTCCAGCGACAGGGTCCGGGTGTGGTCCAGGCGGACCAGCCGGCGCCGGCGGGTGACGATCACCCGGCCGCCGGGGCTCGCGGGCAGCAGCGGCCGGCCCTGGTCCTCGTCGGCGGCGTTGTCCAGCACGATCAGGACCCTGCGGTCGGCGAGGACGCTGCGGAGCAGCGCCGAGCCGTCTTCGATGTGCCCCGGAACGTGCGCCTCGGGGACGCCGAGCGCGCGGATCACGCGGGCGAGCGCCGCCCCCGGCTGGACCGGCGCCGCGTCCGGGGTGTGGCCGTGCAGGTCCAGGAAGAGCTGCCCGTCGGGGAACCTGGACGCCAGCCGGTGCGCGGCATGGACGGCCAGGACGGTCTTGCCGGATCCGGCCATCCCGTCGATGGCGTCGACCGTCACCGTGTTCGCGCTCTGGTGGCCGTCCAGGGCCGTCAGTTCCCGCTCCCGGCCGACGAACGCGGCCACGTCCGCCGGAAGCTGCCGCGGGACGATCGGGGTCGGCGCGGCCCCCGTCGCGCCGACCCCGGCCGGATCCTCGTATCCGCCGAGGGATGACAGCCCACGAGCCGCGTCCACCAGCGTCTCCCGCTCCTCGGTGTCGAGTCCCAGCGCCTCCGCCAGCAGCAGAAGCGACGTCGTGCGAGCCTGCCGGAGCCCGTTGGCCTCCAGCCGGCGGACGGTGCGGACGTTGAGCCTCGCCCGCTCGGCCAGCTGCTCCTGTGTGAGCAGCGCCCGCTCCCGCCACCTGCGGAGGAGCACCCCCAGGTTCAGCTCGGCATCGCCGTACGGCCCGGCCCTCCCCGGCCGGGACACGGGCGGCCCGCATCCGACGGCGGCGACCTGCCCGGCCTCACCCGGGAGGGTGATGGGCCGGGAACGACCGTCGCCGGTCATCGCGTCCCGCTCCTGATGACATGGTCACGCTGCAGCATTTGATCTTTTCGCCCCCGTCGGCTGCGCGATCTGCACCTCCATGGAGCCGTATCCGGGCTGTTCAGACCACCACTGGGACGAATTCGCACGGAATCGGACGGCCCGCGGGCGTCCAGGGCGACCGCACCATCCGCGACGACCACGCCGCCCGTGCGGGAGACTGGACGGCGACGGCCGCGGGCGACGGAGTCCGGCCCGGGGCTTCCCGCATGAGCGAACGCAGGCGCGCGGTGGGTGATCATTCCAGCGCGGCCGAACCCTCGTGGAGTGACGAGCACCGATGTTCCTGAGAGGCTTCCGGCGCCGGACGGGCAAGCCGTCCCGGGAGCTCGCCGAGCTGTTCCGCTCGATCGCCGCCGAGGCCCGGGGAATCCATCCGATGGCCTCCGACTTCCTGACCCACTTCATGGACGGCGCCGGCGCCGCCAGGACGATGTCGCCGCGCTGGCTGCGCTCGTTCAAGGCGATCAGGAAGGCCGAGGAGAAGAACCACCGCCGGTTCGAGCGGCAGCTCGCGCGCGCCGCCGGGGAGATCGGCGACGGCGACTCGACCTGGCTCCACGACCACTGGGACGCCCGCGTCAACGCGTTCATCGGCACGGAGCTGTTCTACGTCAGCCGGATGAGCCTGCTGCGCTCGCAGGGGTCCTTCGTCCTGACCCGTTCCGGGGCCGAGGTGCGGGTGTCCGGCACGGTCCGCCACCACTGGTTCGACCCCTACGACTGGGACCGCGGCCGGTGGGTCTACATCCCGCGGCACGGGTTCGTCCCCATCGCGGTCGGCCGGGACCTGGTCGAGGCGGACGAGGCGCGCAACTTCCTCATGGAGTCGCGGCACGTCCACACGGTGGAGGGCACCTGCGCGGTCGGCGGGCGGTCACGGCGCGCGAGGACGTCGTTCGCATGGGCACTGACGACAACGGAGCAGCGATGACCACGGATCACTCCGCCCCACCCGACCCCGCGGAGGCCGGGACCGTGACCGAGTTCGTGCTGACCCTGGCGAGGCTCCGGCTCTGGGCCGGCGAACCGTCGTTAAGCAGGCTGCGGATGCTCGGCGGCCGGGCCGAGGCCCCGGACGGGAACCTCGTCGACAGGCTGCCCCAGAGCACGGTCTCGCACGTTCTGCGGCAGACCGGCAGGCTGCCCCGGTGGGAGTTCGTGGAGGCGTTCGTCACGGCCTGCCTGCGCTACTGCGGCCATCCGCCCGAGCGCATCCCCGGTGAGCTGGAACGCTGGCGGACGGCGAGGACGTCCCTGACCGAGCCGGTACCCGCCCCCGCTCCCCCACCCGAAGAGGCCACGCACCCCAGCCACCCCGCGCCAGACCACGCGGTGCCGCACCCCGCAGCGCCAGACCGCTCACATTCGGACCGTCCACACCCGGACGACGCACAGCCAGGCCACGCGGCGCCAGAGCGCGCAGAACCGGACCACGCCGTCGAGCTGCTGGCGCGGCGCGTGGCCCGCGAGGAGGACAGGGCGCGCAAGGGGCTGCTCGGCGGCTACAGCATCGCGCCCGTCACCTTCGGCGTGGACGCGGGCGGCGATCCAGAGGAGAAACCCGCCGAGGAGCCGGCCGACGACCTGCGCTCGATCGCCCGGTTCTTCGTCGGCCTCAGCCCGCGGCGCCTGATGGTCGTCGGCGGATCGGGCGTCGGCAAGACGGTGCTGGCCATCGAGCTGGTGCTGCAGCTGCTGGAGCCGCACACCGCCGGAGGGCGGCCCGGCCTCCCGGCCATGGTGCCGGTGCGCCTGGCCGCGGCCCGCTGGTCGTCGCGCCGCCGGTTCGAGCCGTGGCTGGCCGAACAGCTGACCCGGGACTTCGGGCTCTCCGCCAAGGACGCGGCCCGGCTCGTCCGCGACCGCCGAGTCCTGCCGGTGGTGGACGGCCTGGACGAGCTGGACCCCGTCCCGTCCGCTGGCCCGCCCCGGCAGGCGATCGAGCTGCTGGCCGAGCTGAACCGCTACAGCGACCCGTCCGGACGGCGTCCGGGCGCGGCCGTGGTGACCTGCCGCGACGACCGGTACGCCGAGCTGGCGCGGGCCCGGGTCAGCCTGGAGCACGCCACCCTGCTGCACCTGCACAACCTGAGCACCGGGCAGATCACCGAGTACCTGCACGCGCGCTGGGTGGACGGGCATCCCTGCGCCCCGCACCGGGACGCCGTCCTGACGGCCCTGTCGGGCGCCTCGGGAGAGGCCGTCCGGACCGCGCTGGGCACCCCGTGGCGGCTGCAGCTGACGGCGACCGCGATCGAGTCCGGCGCGGACCCGGCGGAGCTGCTGCGCGCCGACCCGGAAGGCGACGCGGAGGCCGAGGCCGCGCGGATCACCCGGCGGCTGATCGACGCCTACGTCCCGGCGGCGACGGAGCTGACCCCGCGCACCTCGCACGGGACCCGGTACCGTCCCGAGCAGGTGCGGTCGTGGCTCACGCACCTGGCGGTGCACCTGCGCCACCAGGCCGCGCAGGCGGGCGCGCTCGACCGGCCGCCCGCCGGGCTCACCGGGATCGACCTCGTCCCCCATCTGCTGTGGCCGATCGGCGGCCGGCGCCTGGTCCGGGTGCTGCACGGTTCGTGCTGCGCGGTCCTGGCGGTGGTCGCGATGCTGGCGTTCTGGACGGGATCGGCGGTCGACCGTCCCGGCGACCTGACCGACGGGCTGGCCCCGGGCGAGGCGTTCTCCCTGGTGCTCATGGCGGCGTGGGTGTGCCTTGCGGTCGCGCTGTCGCTGGCGCCGTGGCCCACCGCGGCGGGCGGGCGCTCGAACGTCCGGTACGGGCCGCGCCTGCTCGGCAGCCTGGTGGGCGCGCTGGCGGGCTGTGCCGTCGGCGTGGCGGGCGGCCTGGCCGGGCTGGTCGTGACGGGAGGCGAGATCTTCGGCCCCGCGTTCGCCGTCGCGGGCGGCGCGGCCGGTGCGGGGGTGTTCGGCGCGGTGATCGGGTTGACGGCCGCCGGGCGGCCCAGGTCCGAGCGGATGACGGTGTCCGAGACGGTCCGTACCGCGCCCGGCACGCTGGTGGGCTTCGGCCTGTGCGGCGCCCTCACGGGCCTGCCGCCGCTGCGGCTCGCCCACGTCGGCCCACCGGCGATGGCCGCGGTGGCCGTCGTGCTGTTCGTGCTGGCCTTCGCGCTCGGCGTCGGCTTCAGGATCGCCGCGGGCGGCTGGAGCGAGGACGCGGAGCTGGCCCACCCGCGCGAGGCGCTGCACCGCAACCCGATGCTCGGCGTGGCCTACGGCCTCACCGGCGGCGTCGCGGCGTTCCTGGTGTTCCTGATCAACAGCGACGTGCTGGTGTCGGCGGCCTGCGCGCTGGTCGGCGGCGTGACCTTCGGGGTGGCGTTCGGCGCGATCGCGTGGACCCGCGCCGTGATCGGCCTGGCCGTCGCCGCGGCCCGCGGCCGCCTGCCGCTGCAGCTGTGGGCGTTCCTCGACTGGGCCCAGGAGGCGCAGCTCCTGCGCATCAGCGGCCCTACCTACCAGTTCCGCCACCACGAACTCCAGGACTTCCTCGCCCCGCCGCCCCGGGAGACCGGCGCCGCAGGTGAGAAGGGTCCCGCCGTCACGGCGGCGTGAATGGCGCGATTCCCACCCGGCGCACGGAAAATGATCAGTGAGAATGGCGGCATGAATCCGGGAGAAGGTCACCGCGTAACGGCGGAAGCGGTCTCCGGCAGGTCCTTCCGGCCGCTGCCCGGCGGCGCGGAATGCCCCTACCAGGGCCTGGCGCCGTTCGCGACCGACCGGAGCGAGCTGTTCTTCGGGCGCACCCGGGCGACCCGGAACCTGCTCGACCGGCTGGCGCCGCGCCTGCGGGAGCGGGGGACCATCCTGCTGGTGTCGGGCGCGTCGGGCGTCGGGAAGTCGTCCCTGCTCAAGGCGGGCCTGATACCCGCGCTGGCGGAGGGCGCGCTGCCCGTCGCGGGCTCCGAGAAGTGGCCGCGCCTCCTCGTCACCCCCGGATCGGACCCGTGGCACGCGCTGTCCGCCGCCTGGACGCAGGCGTTCGGCGGCGACCCCGGCGAGACGCGCGCGCGCCTGCTGGACGATCCCCGCCAGGTCTTCGAGGGCGCCGGGCGCGTCATCCTGGTCGTCGACCAGTTCGAGGAACTGTTCACCCTCGTCACCGACGAGGCGGTGCGGCAGGCGTACGTCGAGGCCCTGCACGTCCTGGCCACGGGGCCCGCGGCCGCCGCAGTCGTCATCGGGCTTCGCGCCGACTACTGGGACCGGTGCGCCGCCTACCCCCGGTTCGCCCGCGCCATCCAGGACGGCCAGGTCATCGTCGAGCCGATGGCGGCGGACGACCTCCGACTGGCCATCACCGGTCCGGCCGGGGTCGCCGGTCTGGAGATCGAGCCCGGGCTGGTCGAGACGATCCTGGACGAGCTGCACGCCGACCGCGCCGCCGACCGCGGCCACGACCGGGCCGGCGGCCGGTACGAGGTCGGGGCGCTGCCCCTCCTGTCGCAGGCGCTGCGCAACACCTGGGAGAGGCGGGAGGACGGCCGCCTGACAATCCGGGGATACGAGGAGTCGGGCCGGGTCAGGGACGCCGTCCGGCGCACCGCCAACGGGGTGCTGGAGAACCTGTCGCCGGACGACCGCAAGACCGCGCTCCGCCTCTTCCGCCGGATGACCCTGATCACCCCCGGGGGACGGCTCGCGCGGCGTCGCGCGACGCTGGCCGAACTGCACGCCGCCGCGTCCGCCGCCACCGCGGAGCGGCGCGACCGGGTGACCGCGCTGCTGTCGGCGTTCGCGGACCGGCGGCTGCTGACCCTGGACGAGGACGCCGCCGAGATCTCGCACGACGCGCTCCTCACGGCGTGGCCGACGCTGCACCAGTGGATCGAGCCCGACCTGACGGCGCAGAACGTGTACGACCGGCTGATCTCGGACGCCGAGGCGTGGCAGCGGCACCACCGCGACCCCGACATGCTCTACCGGGGCGCCCGCCTGCTGAGCGTCCAGGACAGCCGGCCGCGCTGGGATCGCGACCCCGCGAGCTTCCCGCCCCCGGGGCCCACCGTGTCCGCCTTCCTGGCCGCGTCCGCCCGGTCCGCGCGCCAGGCCGGACGGCGCCGCCGCCTGATCACGGCCTCCCTGGCCGCCCTGACGGTGCTGGCCGTCATCGCCGCCACCGCCGCCGTCCGGGCCGCCGGAAACGCCGGCGACCAGCGCAGGCTGGCCGTCTCCCGGCAGCTGGCGGTGCAGAGCGGCGCGGCGGGCGACGCGGACGTGTCGGCGCTGCTGGCCGTGGCGGCCTGGGAGTCCGCGCCGACTCCCGAGGCCAGGTACGCGCTGATCGCCAGCGCCGCCCGGCCGGGGCGCGGGAAGCTCACCGGGCACGGCGACGCCGTCAGGACCATGGCGTTCAGCCCGGACGGGAAGACCATCGCCACCGCGAGCGACGACCGCACCGTCCGGTTCTGGGACTCCGCCTCCCACGCGCAGCTCGGCGCCCCCCTCGGCCCGCCGCGGGACTCCTGCTCAACGATGAAGGACCTGGACTTCAGCCCCGACGGCCGGACGCTGGCCGTGGCCTGCCTGGACACGGTCACCTTCTGGGACGTGGCGTCCCACCGCCCCCATGCCGCCCCGGTGGAGGCGGCGGGCATCGTCAACGCGGTCGACTTCAGCCCGGACGGGCGCCTCCTCGCGACCGGTCTCTCCAACGGGGCCGTCCAGCTGTGGAACGCGGCCGCCCGCCGTCCGGACGGCGAGCTCTTGGGCAAGGCCGCCGACTCCTTTGCCGATCGGATCGGCGTCGAGACGGTGCAGTTCAGCCCTGACGGGAAGATCCTGTTCAGCGGGCACGGGGACGGGCGCGCGCGATCCTGGGACGTCGGGACGCGCGCGCCGACCGGGACCTTCGCGGGGCATCGCGAAGGCGTGACCGACCTGGCCGTCAGCCCGGACGGGAGGAGCCTCGCCACCGTGGGCTACGACATGACGGCGCGGATCTGGGACACCTCGACCCGCAAGCAGTCAGGCGCCCTGCGGACGGACCGGCCGAACCTGATCAACTCGATCGCCTACAGCCCGGACGGCACGAGGATCGTCACCGGCAGCAGCAACGGGCGCACCCAGCTGTGGGACGCGCGGGGACACGGCCCCGTGGGCCCGTACCTCATAGAGAACGCCTATCCCGTCGAGGAGGTCGCCTTCAGCCCCACGGGAAGGCTCTACGCCGCGGCCAGCCGCGACGGCATCGTGCGCCTGGCCGACCCGGTGACCTTCCAGCAGACCGGCGCCACCATCCGCGCGGAGTCGGCGCTCGCGGTGAGCCCCGACGGCAGGACCCTCGCGACCGGCGGCCCCACCCTGGACGACCCCCTGACACGGCTGTGGGACGTCGCCTCCCAGCGGCCCATCGGTGAGCCTCTGCGGCCCACGGAGAAGCAGAAGAAGCGCCGCAACCCGTACGCGTCCCAGCTCTGGTTCGGTCCGGACGGGCGGACGCTGTTCGCCAACGACCCCGACGGCGTGCGGACCTGGGACGTCGCGTCCCAGGGCCAGCGCGGCCCGGTCATGCGGGAGGCGGATCGCGCGGGCGTGGGCGCGGTCAGTCCCAACGGCGGATTCGCCGCCGTGCAGGAGGGCGAGGCGATCGTCTTCCGCGCCACGGGCGACGGGCGCGAGATCCGCCCGAAGCTCCGCGTGCCCGGCTTCACCGAGGTCATCACCGCGATGGAGATCGGCCCGGACGCGAAGACCCTGGTCGCCTCCGGCTACGACCGGACCGCACGGGTCTTCGACGTGGCCACCGGCCGCCAGGTCGGGCGGCCGCTCCCCTTCAAGACCGACATCCTCGTCAACGACATCGCCTTCAGCCCCGACGGCCGGGTCGTCGCCGTCACGGCCGACGACAGCAGCGCCCAGCTGTGGGACCTGGCGCGCGGCCGCCTGCTCGCCGCCCCCCACACCGACCAGACCGAGGCCGTCACCGCGCTCGCGTTCAGCCCCGACGGCAGGACCCTCGCGACCGGCTCGATGGACAACACCATCCGGCTGTGGGACCTGCGGTCCCTGCGCCAGATCGGGACGCCCCTCACCGGCCACACGCGGAACATCGTCCAGATCGCCTACGCCGCGGACGGCAGGACCGTCGCGTCGATCGGCCAGGACGGGACGGCGCGCCTGTGGAACGTCACCCTTCCCTCCGATCTCGTCTCCACGGCCTGCGCGAACGCCGGCCGCTCCCTCACCCGCGCCGAATGGGAGCGGTACGCGCCGCGCGAGGACTTCCCGAACGCCTGCCGCTGACCGCCGCCGGGCGAGGTCAATTGCAGAACTTCCACACGAGGTGGTAGGTCGTCTTGCCGCCGCCGGCGGAGTTCATGGAGAGGAAGCTGGCCTTTGCCGGGTCGGAGGTTCCCTTGTCGACCCGCAGGTCGGAGTGGAGGGTGAGGTCCCGCTCCGAGCCGCACGGTTTCCACACGATCTGGTCCGCCGGTATCCGCTCGGTGATCTGGAATTTCTCGTCGTAGGGGCCGGCCAGATCGAGCGTGGTGATCTTGGGCGGCCAGCCGGCCTGGAAGAAGTAGGTGGCCTTCAACACGGCCTTCGCGCCGGATTGCAGGTTCGCGTGCGCACGGTAGTCCGTCTGCGAGATGGCGTAGGTGAAACCCTCGGGGAGGTGCGCCTTCAGGGTGATCTGGCAGAGACTGCGGGCGTCGGCCGGTTCCGACGCACCGCCTGCCTGGGCCGTGTGGTCGCCGTAGTCGACGGTGAAGGACTCCGCGTCGTCCGACAGGTCGACGGCGGCGGTGCCGGGGAGGCATCCCGCGCCGTTGCTGCGCACGACCTCGAAGGCGACGCCGTCGGGCCCGCGGACGGGCCGCGGCCCGGACGCGGCGGCCGGGACGGCGGCTCCCGCGGCCAGGACGGCGAGCGCCGCGCCGCCCGCGGCGGAAACGGCGATCCTCTTACGCATGCGAATTCCTCTTCACCGGAAATCTCGATTTCCCAGGCGCGCCTTCAATGAACGCGAATCCACTAGCTGACCGGATGCTAACCAGCAGCCGAAATGGTGTCAATCGTGAAGACACCGGCGAGCACATGGGCAGGCTCGATCACGAACACTCGAAAGTCGGCCCCCTTTTGGACAAGGATCGTTCCATTCCAAAATCGCCGTCGCGCAGGCGGCAGGTCCGGGGTCAGCCCTCGACGAAGGCGGCGTCCGTGCCCCGGGCCTGTTCCTCGTCGGTCATGCGCATGCGGAGCGCCGCGTCGATGATCCTGCCGATGACATAGGTGACGGCGAAGGCGTAGAGCCCGACGGCGATCACCGCGACGACCTGCTTGCCGAGCACCGAGACGGACCCGCCGTAGAAGAGACCGGCCTCGCCGGCGTCCCAGCCGGTGGCCAGGAAGCCGAGCGACACGACGCCGACGATTCCCCCGGCGCCGTGGATTCCGGTGACGTCCAAGGTGTCGTCGTAACCGGCGACCAGCTTCAGCTCGACCGCATAGGTGCACACCGCGGCGGCGACGGCCCCGATGACGAAGGCCCCCTCGACGCTGACGAAGGCGCAGGAGGGGGTGATGGCCACGAGCCCCGCGAGCGCGCCGCTCGCCGACCCGAGCTTGGTCAGGTGCCGGACGCGGATCCACTCCAGCACCCGCCAGGTCAGCATCCCGGCGCAGCCCGCGATCATCGTGCTGACGAACGCCCGGGTCGCGAGGCCGCCGTCGCTCAGCGCCGAGCCGGCGTTGAAGCCGAACCAGCCGAACCACAGCAGCCCGAGGCCCAGCAGCACGTACGGGACGTTCCCGGGACGCGGCCCCTCCCTCCGCCGGAACTCGACGCCCTGGCCGAGCACCAGCGCCAGCGCGAGCCCGGAGACGCCGGAGCTCAGCTCGACGACGAGCCCCCCGGCGAAGTCCATCACGCCCCATTCGTTGAGCCAGCCGGACGAGGCGAAGACCCAGTGCGCGACGGGCAGGTACACCAGCGTCACCCACACGACGACGAACAGGATCCACGGGCCGAACCTGGCCCGTCCCGCGATCGAGCCGCTGATCAGCGCGACGGTGATGATCGCGAACGTCAGCTGGAAGCACGCGTAGATCTGCTCCGGGATCCTGCCCTGGAGCGCGTCGGGGCCGGCGCGGCCGAGCCGCCAGTCCCCCCAGCCGATGAGCCCGGCGCCGCCGACGTCCTCGCCGAACGCCAGCCCGTACCCGTAGAGGAACCACAGGACCGTCACGAGGCTGATGCAGATGTAGCTCATGTAGAGCATCGTCAGCATGTTCTTGGAGCGGACCATTCCGCCGTAGAAGAAGGCGAGGCCCGGCGTCATGAGGAGCACCATCGCGGTGCTCACCATCAGCCAGGCGGAATCACCGGTATTCAGCCCCGTGGACATTTCAGGCCTCTCGGTCGCTCCCCTCCCCCGCCCCCGGAAAGCCCGATCCCAAGGCGAAGCATTTCCGGCTTACCTTCGCGTCCCGGCACACCACAAACGTCGCCGCCGGAAATTTGCCCGGCACTTAGCGCGATTATTGTGACTCGTCCGGCGGGGCTCGATCTCCGGGGCCGGTCGCGGGGCGTCCCTCAGGGGGACAGGCGCAGGCCCTCGACGAGGAGGGCGGCGTATTCCTGGCGCGGCGGAAGCATGTCGTCGCCGAGCAGCATGACGCTGAAGACGTAGTTGAGGCAGGCGCCGATCAGCAGCCGGGCCGCGCCCAGCGGCTCCGCGTCGGCGGCGACGCGTCCGAGCTCCTGCTCCCGGCGCAGGTAGGCGGCGACCGTCGCCTCCGCCTGATGCGGTCCGATCTGGCGGGGCTTCATCACCTGCCGCAGCCGGACCAGCTGCGGCGGGCTGGCCACCACCGCCATCTTGGCGGCCAGGACCTCGCTGTAGAAGCCGATCGTCGCCTCCGCGGCCATCACCAGGTTCTTGTGCACGCTGGCCTGCCCGGCCTGGGCGAAGAGCTCGTGCATCGTGCCGACGTAGACCGGCAGCCGGTCCTGCAGCAGCGCGAGGTAGAGGCGCAGCTCGCCATGGTCGAAATGCTCCACCGCCCGCATGGAGTCGCTGACCGCCTCGACCACGCGCCGCCGGACACCGTCGGCGGGACCCTCGGAGACGGGACTGGACGCAGGACCCCGTTCGGGACGCATGATCTCCTCAGGTTATTTACGGCATCCCTATCACGGGCGGTGCGCCGACGATCGGCATCACGTCTAATGGCGCGTCCTAGATTATGGGCTTCGCCTTTTCCGGGCAACGGAAACGAAAACTTGCCCCCCATGATCCGGGCCCCATGATCCGGGCCCCATGTTCCGGCTCACGGCCCGGCCGGTGATTCGCGGAGTTCCGTCGCGCCGGGCCGGGTTTCGGGGAGGGGGCGCAGGCCGGGGGCGAGGGCGAGGGTGACGGCGACCGAGGCGGCGGCCATGATCGCCATCGCGGCCGAGGGGGAGGTCAGCTGCGCGACGCCGCCGGCCAGGGCCGCGCAGACGCCCTGCATGGTCAGCATGGCGGACGAGTGCAGGCCCAGCGCGTGGCCGTGAATGGAGACCGGGGTCAGGGCCATGAGGCGTTCCTGCAGGAGCAGCGTCGCGGCGTACCCGGCGGACGCCAGAAGGACGGCCGCCGCGCCGAGCGGGAGCGGCGGGTCGACGGCGAACAGCAGGTACGGGACGGCCAGCAGCAGGCGCAGCGACGGGCCGAGGCGCTCGCGCAGGCGGCGCGGGACGAAGCGTCCCGTCACGGTGTCGCCGATCAGCATGCCGACGGCCGCGACGGCGAGCAGCAGACCCGCGTGCCGCGGGGAGTAGGAGACGAAGAGGGCCTCGCAGCCGACGATCAGGCCGTTCGGCACGCACATCGCCAGGTAGGTGGCGCGGCGCGGTCCGGACGAGAGCAGGTGCGCGTTGGTGCGCCAGGTCTGGGCGAGGCTCGGGTGGCCGGTGGCCCGCGGCCGGCGGCGGCTCAGCCCGGTGAGCGCCGTCGCCGCGGTGAGGAGGTAGAGCACGGCGGCGGTGAGCAGCGTGCCCCGGGGCGAGAGCACGACGACCAGGACGCCGCCGACGGCGAACCCGCAGATCTGCATGGTCCCCACGGACATGTTCAGGACCGAGCGGCCGAGGAGGTAGCCCTCCTCGGGGAGGATCTCGCTCAGCAGCCCGTACCGGACGGCGCTCGCGAGCGAGGTGACGAGGCCGGTGCCCAGCACGAGGGCGAGCAGCGCGGCGACCGGCAGGCCGGGGACCGCCAGCACGGCCGTGCCCGCGCCGAAGATCAGCGCCATCCAGGTCAGCGCGGCCCGCGGCGGGAGGCGGTCGGCGGCCGACAGGAGGGTCAGCGCGCCGATCATCTGGGCGAACGAGCCGCCGAACATGCTCAGCGCCGACAGCAGCGGCGACCGGGTCGACTCGTACACGAGCGTGCCGAGGGCCAGGGCGGCGACCGTCTGGGCGGACGCCTGGAGCGTGAACGACGCGAAGAGCGGGGTGTACTCGGGGGTGCGGAACAGGTCCCGATACGTGCGCATGATCCAAGGCTCCGGGGCCGCCGGCGCGGGCCGGTAATGTTTCGCACGGAGGCGAAACATGGGGTGGTGGCTGATCGACGCGGACACGCTCGCGGGCGGGCGGTTCGCGGTCTCGGCCCTGGCGGAGACCAGCGCGTGCCTCAGGCTCCTGGACGGCGACACCGCCGCGCACCCGGGAGAGCGTGCCTGGCTCGGCGCCCATCGGGACGCGTACCGGGAGGCGCTCCGCCGGGAGCCCGTCACCGCCGCGCTGCTGGAGGCCGCCCTCGGCGTCAGGACCAAGTGGACGGCCGACTTCCTCACTCCCCCGCACCCCGGCGTGGGTTCGCCGACGTTCCACGAGGAGCTCGACGCCGTGCGCCGGACGCCGGTGGAGCGGGCACACGCCGATCTGGAGGTCTCGCTGGGGCGTCCGCTGCCCGCCGGGCTCCGCCGCCCCGACGTGGTCGAACGGCTCACCGGCCTGCTGGAGTGGGTGTGGACGCACACCGTCGAGCCGGACTGGGAGCGCCGCCGCCGCGTCCTCGAAGCCGAGGCGGTGGCGCGGGCCGGGCAGCTGAGCCGGGGCGGGTGGGCCGCCGCGCTGGACGACATGCGCCCGGGGATGCGCTGGCTCGGCGGCGGGCGCCTGCAGATCAACGTCCGCGACTATCCCCCGAAGGACGTCTCCGGCGCGCAGCTGCTCTTCGTCCCGGTCACACCGGATGTGGGCTGGGTGGCGTGGGAGGAGCCCGGCCCCGGCCGGTACATGATCGTCTATCCCTGCCTGGGCCCGCTGGCGGGCGCGGGCACCGCGCGCGGCGCGCACGGCGCGGGTGACGCGGGGACCGTCCCCGAGGCGCTGGAGCGGCTGCTTGGGGCCGCGCGCGCGAGCGCCCTCGTCCTGCTCGCGTCGCCGCTCAGCACCACGCAGCTGGTGGCGCTGACCGGCCAGGGGCTCGGCTCGGTCGGACGCCACCTCAAGGTGCTGCTCGACGCGCGCCTGATCGACCGCCGCCGCGCCGGGCGGTCCGTCCTCTACTACCGGACGCGCGCCGGCAACGCCCTCGTGGAGGCACAGGACGCCCGCCCGTCGTGACGCCCAGGGACGGACGGGTCAGGGCTTGCGGGCCACGCCGCCCGAGCACGACACCTCGGGGACGTTCTCGTGCCCGGGGTCGGGCCGCCACTCCGTCACCGGGACGACGCCCGGGTCGACGAGGTCCAGCCCGTCGAAGTAGCGGGCGATCTGCTCGGGGGTGCGCGGCTTGTAGGGGGCCGCGCCGCTCCCGGCGTTGTAGGCGCTGATCGCCCGGGTGTAGGCCGGATCGCGGTCGGTGCCGTCGTAGACGGCCAGGTAGCTGCCGGACGGCAGCGCCGCCGTCAGCCGCGCCACGATCGACCGCGCCTCGTCGAAGTCGCCGACCAGGCCCAGGATGCCCATCAGCATGAGCGCGACCGGCCGGTCGTAGTCGAGGGTGCGGGCGGCCCCGGCCAGGATGGCGCCGGGGTCGTGCACGTCCGCCTCGATGTAGTCGGTGGCGCCCTCGGGCGTGCTGGTCAGCAGCGCCCTGGCGTGCGTCAGCACGAGCGGGTCGTTGTCGACGTAGACGATCCGGGCGTGCGGCACGAGCCGCTGGGCCACCTCGTGCGTGTTGTCCACGGTGGGCAGGCCGGTGCCGATGTCCAGGAACTGCTCGATGCCCGCCTCCCCCGCCAGGTAGCGCACCACCCTGCGCAGCATCTGCCGGGACTGCTGGGCCATGTCGACCATCCCCCGGAAGGTCGCGATGACCCGCTCGCCGGCCCGCCGGTCCACCGGGAAGTTGTCGGTTCCGCCCAGCAGGAAGTTCCAGACGCGCGCCGAATGGGGCACCGTGGTGTCGATCTTGGCTTTCGGCTCCATGAGGGACAACTACCCAATCGGCGCGGAGGGTCCTAGCCTGTCGGCGAAGTCGATCAAGTACATGAGGGGCCCGGCCGGTCGGCGGCCGGGGCGTGGAAGGACGAGGGTATGCGTAGAAAGCTCCTGCGGATCGCGATGGTCGCCGCCATCGCCATCGCCATCGCCATCGGCGCGGCGCCGGGCGGTCCGGCGGTCGCGTCGCCCGGCGGAGGGGATGCCCCGCTGTTACGGTCCACCGATCCGGGGGCGGAGCGGTTCCGGCCCGTCGGACGGCTGAAGGCGTCGAGCCAGTGCACGGCGACGGTGATCTCACCGCCCGGGAAGACCGGCGGCGTCCCGGACCCGGCGGCCCGCGCGCTGGTGCTCACGGCCGGGCACTGCGTCGGACGGTTCGCGGCCAACGACGTGCGCACCGGCGAGGACGCGCCCTCCGGCTGGACGTTCACCCCCGCGTACTTCGTCGACACCGCCGACCGGCACCGGTCGTTCCCGGTCGCCTCGATCAGGTACGCCACGATGAAGGGCGTCGATCTGGCCGTCGTCGAACTGGCGGCGAGCTACGCGGACCTGGCCGCGATCGACGTCCGTCCGCTGGAGACCTCGGCGGCGCCGCCCCCGGAGGGCGCGTCCATCGAGGTGGTGCACGCGCCCGTGGACGACCTGCCGTCCGACCAGCAGTTCCTCCGCCGCTCCCAGTGCCGCAGCGCCGCGCGCACCGACGTGGCCGAGTCGCCGTGGGTCTGGTACGGGGCGTCCCCGAACGACTGCGCGGGCGTCGCGGGCGGCTCGTCCGGCGGGCTGGTCGTCCAGCGGGACGGGCGCCGGGTCGTGGCGGTGCTCAACACGACCGTGGAGACCAGTGTGTCGGGGGTGTGCAAGCTGGGGCGGCCGTGCGAGATCGGTCCCGGCGGCCCGGTGCTGCGTCCCGGCACCTCGTACGCGATCGGCGTGGCGCCGCTGGCGGGCTGCTCGCTCCAGGATCTCAGCGGCCCGGCCTGCCGGCTCGACCCGGGGGCGGGGGCCGCACCGTCCGACACCAGGGTCGCCGTCCCCTCCGAGAACGCCCGGTGGGACGCGGCGCTCAGCGCCAACGGCCAGCGGTACGCGCGGATCAAGACCGGCCCGCTGGGCCGTACCGACTGCCGCGACTCGGCGGGCTACGGCAAGCCGTTCGCCATCGGCGACCGGCCGACGATCACCGACCCGCTGCCGCCCCGCGAGGACTTCTACCTCCTGTGCGCGGTGAGCGGCCAGGACTCGGCGTGGGTGCCGACCCGGTTCGCCTCGTTCACGACCGTGCAGGTCGACGACACCCCGCCGACGGTCGCGCCTGTGGTGAGCGCCCGCGATCTCGACACCCAGTGGGCGGTGGAGCCGATCTTCCAGATCTTCGAGATCGTCCACTACGAGATCAAGTACGGCGCCCCGGACGCGGTGGACTGCGCCGACCCGGCCGGCTACCAGCCGTACCGGCGCTTCCCGGCGTTCCTCGACAAGACCCAGGCGTGGCGGTACTGCGCCATCGGCTACGACCTCGCCGGCAACGCCACCCCGCCGAAAACGGTCGACCTGACCCCGTGACCCGGTCAGTCCCCGGTGTGCGGGGACGCGCTGGATTCGCGGACTCGTAGCTCCGGAGGGAGGACGATGCGCTCGGGCGGCTCGCCGCGCATCATGCGGACGAGGAGGTCGACGCCCTGCGCGCCGACGTCGTACATCGGGTTGCGCACGCTGCTGAGCGGGATCGTGAGCTGCGCGGCGATGGGCACGTCGTTGAAGCCGACCACGGCGACGTCCCGTCCGGCGCGCAGGCCGCGCTCGCGGAGCACGCCGAGCACGCCGATCGCGGCGAAGTCGCTCACCGCGAAGATCGCCGACGGGTGGGGGGCGCGGTCGAGCAGCCGTTCGGCGGCCAGCGCGCCGCCCGCCGCGTCGAAGCTCGCGTGGACGACGCGGTCCCCCGGCACGGGGTGGCCGCGTTCGGCGAAGTAGCGGGTGAAGGCGGTCGTGCGGTCGATGCCGTTGGCGGCGTACGGGAGCCCGGCCACCACGCCCACCCGGCGGTGCCCGAGCGCGTACAGGTGCTCGGCGGCGAGCCGGCCGCCCTCCAGGTCGTCGCAGGTGACCGAGGGATGGTCGCCGGCCCGCCGGTTGACCAGCACGAACGGGACGCCGTGCGCGGCGAAGTCGGCCAGGAACTTGCCGTCCACATGCGCGTCACCGAAGATCATCGCGTCGACGCGGCGGGACAGCAGCATCGAGATGTGGGCCTGCCGGGTGGCGGGGTCGTCCCAGGAGTTGCTGACCATGGTGTGGAAGCCGTGCCGGGTCGCGGAGCGCTCGACGCCCTCGTAGATCGAGGCGAGCACCTGGTCGGTCAGCCTGGCCATCATGACGCCGAGCAGCCGGGAGCTCTGCCGCCGCAGCCCGGCCGCCTGGATGTCGGGCACGTACCCGACCTCCCTGGCGACCTGCCTGACCCGCTCGGCGGTCGCGGCCGAGGCGGCCCGTGCGCCGCTGGTGGTGCCGTTCAGGACCCGGGACACCGTGGACACGTGCAGCCCGGTCAGTTCGGCGATCGTCTTCAGCGTCGCCCGGCCGCTGGACGCCGCGGGCCCGTCCGGCGCTGGATCGGCGGCCTCTCCGTTCCTCGCCCCTTGCAAGACCACCTGTTTTCCCCGGCGACGCTCGTCGGCCGATTTTCCGGCATCGGCTCTTGACAGGGTCCAGGTTAGCAGTTTCTCATTGAGCAAACGTTATAGCCAAACGTTTGCGCATGCCGGTGCCCGATCGGCGGTTCGGCCCGTTCAGGGAGGTCACGTCCATGGCGACCGAGGTGATCGCGCCGCGTCGGTCGCGGCTGGTGACCCAGCTGCTGCTCGTCTGCGGCGGCGCCGTCCTGCTCAACCTGATCATGCGGGCCGCCGAGGACGAGCTGCCGAGCACCGTCCCGGAGGCGGCGAGCCCGGCGGGACGCGGGCTCGGCGAATGGGTCGTGTGGATCCTGGGCGACACCAACGAGGCGCAGTTCTACAAGACCTCGCTGGGCGGGATCGGGCTGCTGCTCTTCGCGGCCGGCGCGCACTACGCGGCGCGGCGCCGGCTGCGCGCCCGGGGCTTCGACATCGCCTACGGGACGGGCCTGTGGCCCTGGCTGCTGGCCTCGTCCGGGATCGCGCTGCTGCTCTCCAACCTGCTGTGGGGCTGGACGCTCGCGCCCGACACCTGGCAGCCGACGTTCGTGCCGTTCGTGTCCGTGGCGCCGTCGGTCGTCCTCGTGTACGGGGCGGGCTGGCGGGTCGCGCTGACCGCCGCCGGGCTGGGCGCGGTGCTCACGACACCGGTGTCGATCCTGGTCGTCGAGCACTTCTGCCTGCCGCTGGAGCTGCCGGCGGTCATCGGGAACGTCACCGGCATGTGGGTGGGCGCGCTGCTCGCGTTCCTGATCTGCCGCGGCCTGCCCTGGATGGCCCTCCCGCCGCCGCCGGAGGGCCCGGCCGGCGAGGGCGTCGACGCCGAACCCGATCCGGTGCCCGACCGCCGTCCCGAGGACGCGGACGCGCCGGGCGACGACGGGCTCCCGCGCTGGTGGCTGCCGCGCCGGGCGCTGGCGGACTTCAGCGAGGCGCAGTTCTACGGGAACGAGTGGGCGTCCCTCGGGCTGGTCGGCGGGGCGGTGCTGGCCTGGGCGGTCAACACGACGGGCCCGGCGTACGGCAGCGGCGTGTTCCCCGACCTGCTCACCGCGCAGATCCTCACGGCCGTCCTCGGGGTGTGGCTGTGGGCCGGGGAATGGCGGCGGCACGGCTGGTACCCGACGTTCGTGCCGGTGGTGTCGTTCGCCCCGGCGGCGGTGATCGTCATGGAGGGCGGCTGGCCGGTGATCCTGTTCGCGTCCGTCACCGGGGCCGTCGCGGGCGCGCCGCTCGCCCGCGCGATCGCCGCGCGGCTGCCCGGAGACTTCCATCCGTTCATCGGCAGCGTCATGTCGATGACCGTCATCACCACGATCGGAGTGCCCGTGCTCAAGCTGCTCGACTCGGCGGGACTCGTATGAGCCCGCACGCCGCCCGTCCCGCCGACGCCGCCCGTCCCGCCGACGCGGCCGAGGCGTCCCGGGCCAGGATCTTCTCGGCGCGCCGGATCGTCACCATGAACGGGGACGAGCCCGAGGCGGTCGCCGTCCTCGGCGAGCGCGTCGTGGCGACCGGGGCCCGGCGCGACCTGCGCGACCGGTTCCCGGGCGCCGAGGACGTCGACCTCGGCGACGGGGTCCTGCTGCCCGGGTTCGACGACGCCCACGCGCACCCCTCCGTGCTCGCCGACGGCGGCCTCTACGTGGACCTGGCGCCGACCGTGACCGGCAGCGCCGAGCAGGTGCGGCGGGCGCTGGCCGAGCGGGCGGCCGCCACCCCCGAGGGCGAATGGGTGGTCGGGCACAACTTCGACGTCTCCCGCACCGAGGACGGCCGGAGCGTGAACCGGACGCTGCTCGACCGGGTCTCCGAGCGGCACCCCGTGCTGATCATTCACTACTCCTACCACGGCGCCGTCGCCAACTCCCGGGCGCTGGCCGCCGCCGGCTACGCCGAGGACACGCCCGACCCCGTCGGCGGCGAGCTGGTGCGCGGCAGTGCCGCCGAAGGTGGACGCCTGACGGGCGTGCTGTACGAGCGGGCCTGGATGGAGGGCTACCTCGGGCACGGATCGCGGGCGCCGCTCGTCCCGCAGCCGACCCTGCAGGCGCGGGTCGAGTCGCTGCGCCGGATGCTCGCCCGGATGAACGCCGCCGGGATCACCTCGGTGACCGACGCGATGGTGCACCCCGCCGACTGGGCCCTCTACCAGGCCGCACGCGACGCCGGCGCGCTGACCACGCGGGTCGGGATGCTGCTCTGGTACGAGTTCTTCGAGCCCGCGCGGGAGCTGGGCCTGCGCACCGGGTTCGGCGACACGACGCTGCGCTTCAACGGCGTGAAGATGATGACCGACGGCGCGGTCTCCGGCGGCACCTGCCTGTGCCGGACGCCGTACCAGGGCGCGCTCGGCGCGAGCGCACCGGCGGCATCCAGGTCATGCCGGACGAGGAGATCGCCGAGGTCGTCCACCGGGTGCACGCGGCGGGCAGCCGCCTCGCGGTGCACGCCAACGGCGACCTCGCGATCTCCAAGGTCCTGGACGCGATGGAGGCCGCGGTCGCCGCCGCTCCGCCGCGTCCCGGCCAGACGCACCGCATCGAGCACTGCTCGGTGGTCGATCCGGGGCTGGTGGAGCGGATCCGCGCGCTGGGCGTTATCCCGGTGCCCTTCGGCGCGTTCATCTCCTACCACGGCCGCAACCTCGTCGGCCACTACGGGCGGGAGCGCGCCGCGCGGATCAGCCCGCACCGCACCTTCCGCGACGCGGGGATCACGGTGGCCGGATCGTCCGACTACCCGTGCGGCCCGCTGGAACCGCTGTACGCGCTCCAGTCGCTGACGACCCGGCGCGCCCAGGACGGCACCGTCCTCGGCGAGGACGAGCGGCTCACCCCGTACGAGGCGCTGGAGGTCTACACGGCCGGCTCGGCGGCGGCGTCCGGCGAGCAGCACGACAAGGGCCGCGTCGCCATCGGCCGGCTCGCCGACTTCACGGTCCTCGGCGCGGACCCGCTGCGCGCCGACCCGGAGGAACTGGCGGAGATCCCGGTGCTGTCCACGTGGGTCGGCGGCCGCCAGGTCTGGCACGCAGGATGACCCGTACCGCAACGATCTAGGAGGTCCCGATGTCCACCTTCGCAGCGGAGGACGGCCGCACCATCGGCGAGCTGCGCGCGCTGTACGACGCCGGGGAGGCCACCCCGGTGGACGCCGTCGAGGCCGCGCTCGGCCGGATCGAGCGCGACGGCGGCGACGCCGGGCTGCGCGCGTTCGCGCACCTGCGCGCGGACCAGGCCCGCGAGGAGGCGGAGTCGGCGGCGCGGCGGCTCGCGGCCGGGACCCCGCTGAGCCCCCTCGACGGCGTCCCGGTCGCCGTGAAGAGCATGGTCGCGATGGCCGGGATGCCGCAGGACGCGGGCTCCCGCGTCCTGGAGGGCCGCTACCCCGACCGCGACGCGACGCTGGTCGGCGCGCTCAAGGAGGCCGGCGCGGTGATCGTCGGCACGACCACCATGGACGAGTTCGCGCTCACCACGCTCGGCCCGGCCCGCAACCCGTTCGACCGGACCCGGACGGCGGGCGGCTCCAGCGGCGGGTCGGCGGCGGCCGTGCACGCCGGGATGTGCTTCGCGGCCATCGGCACCGACACCGGCGGCAGCGTCCGGATCCCGGCGGCGTGCTGCGCGGTCGTCGGCCTCAAGCCCACCTACGGCCTGCTGCCCACCGACGGGATCATCCCGCTGGCCTGGTCGCTCGACCACGCCGGGCCGATCGGCCGGACGGTCGCGGACGTCGCGGCGATGTTCGGCGTCCTGCTCAGCGGCGTCACCGGCTCCGACTCCGGCGGCGGCTCCGGCGGCTTCGGCTTCGGCGCCGGGGCGGCCAACGGCTCCGGCCCGGCGGCCGGGCTCGGCGGGATGCGCATCGGGATCCCGTCGGACGAGTACCTGGGCATCGCCGAACCGCACCTGCTCGCGGACTTCCGCACCGCGCTCGCCGCCGCGGCCGACGCGGGCGCCGAGGTCGTCCGGATCGAGTTGCCCGATCAGGAGCAGGTCAAGGCCGTCCACTGGCCGGTGCTGTCCGCCGAGATGGCCGCGTACCACCTGCGCCGGTTCGGGGCGTCCGAGAACCGCTACAACGCGCCGATGAAGGACGGGATCTCCGCGGGCGCGACCGTCACCACCGAGGAGTACCTGACCGCGCAGCGCGGACGTCCCGTGCTGCGCGCGAAGGTCGACGCGGCCCTGTCCGGCGTGGACGTCATCGCGCTGCCGACCATGGCCGTCGACCCGCCCGAGCTGGGCCGCACCGAGGTGGACCTGGACGGACGTCCCGAGGACGCCGTGGCCGCCATGGTCCGGCTGACGTCGCTCGCCAACCACACCGGGCACCCGGCGGTGTCCGTCCCGCCCGGGACCGCGCCCGCGGGCCGTCCCGCCGGCGTCCAGCTGATCGGCCGCCACTACGACGAGCGGCGCCTCCTGTCGGTGGCCGCCGGCCTGGAGGCCCTGGGCTAGGCGCCGGGAATGCCCAGTTCGGTCATGGCCGCACCGGGGGGATGTTCCGGGTGATGTGGCCGCTGGTGATCCGGCGGCAGCACGACGTCGTGATCGAGCTGGTCCTCGACAACCTGGAGCGGGAGGCGACGCGCACCGGGGTGGCCTGATCTCCGTCCGGCGGGCTAGGCGGCTCCGCCGCGCGGGGGAAGATCGGCCCGGGCCGGCGCTGCGACCGTGTGGGAGCGGACGAGGGACGTCCGCGGAAAGGGGACCCACATGTCGCGGAAAGCACGTGTTCTGGCCGCCGGGCTCGGCACGCTCGGCGTGGTCGTGACGGCGGCCGCCGGAGGCGCGACCGCCGGCGGCGCGACGGCGCAGGCCGAGACCCCGCGCCCCGCCGAGACCCCGCGCTCGGCCCAGCCGCCTCGCGGCCCGGCCCAGCCGCCTCGCGGCCCGGCCCAGCCGCCTCGCGGCCCGGCCCAGGCGCCGCGGCCGGTCGAGGAGGCGCATGTGACCGGGGACGCGTGGCTCGAATATCCGGGCGATCCCGAGTACCCGTACCGGCGGTTCATCGTGGACGCGCACGGCGGGCCGTGGAAGGTCGTCGGCGGGAAGATGGTCATGGGCGCGGGGCGCGGCACGGTGAAGTACGACCATTACGCGCCGGACGAGCCCGGCGGGCCGTCCAGGCACCACTGGGGCTGGATCAAGGTCGACTACGTGATGGCGACCGGGCCCGTCGCGGTCGTGTCCGGGATCCAGCAGGACACCGAGCACGGCACCCCGCCGAACCAGAAGCGGGCGAACCTGACGTTCTACCAGTCGCCACGCGGCCACCGGTACGACCGGATGGGCTTCTCCTGGGGCATCGTGTTCCCGCAGTGCCAGCAGATGGGGAACGGGCCGGCGCCGTTCAACGCGAACAGCCCCGGCCCGTTCGGGAAATGGCTGAAGGGCTACACGGTCAAGGACGCGCCCCTGACGTTGCCCACCGGTGACATCAAGCCGCCCGACAACCCGTCCGACTGCTCCTTCGCCGACGAGTAGGCGCGACCCACCCGGCTACGAGCCGGGGTTCCGGCGGCGGAGGGCTCTGGGCAGCGCGGTCACCGACCGGCCGACCCGGAAGCTGACCGAGTTGCGGACGGCGGCGAGCTCGTCGCGGGTGCGGGCGAGGCGGTCCTCCATGCGGGCCGCCCGGTCCTGCGACTTGGCGAGGCGGTCCTTCAGCCGCTGCGCCTCGCTCGACGACGCCCACTTCCCCTTGACGCGGAGGAGGCGGCGGCCCGCGACCTCCTGGACCTCGTGCCAGATGTCGTCCCGCTCGGCCAGCCAGTCCAGGAGGTCGTCCTGGATCGGCCCGACCTCGCCCCAGGTGCCGTAGAGCTTCTGGGTGGTGACGCAGATCGGGCGCAGCCCGCTGACGGCGACCGACTCCCAGACGGCGGCGGAGACGCCGGGGGTGTGCTCGGACCGGTAGTCGTCGCACACGATCACGCCCCCGGCGGGCAGCATGACGTGCGCGGCCTGGATGTCGCCGCTCACGTGCTCGTAGAGGTGGGACGCGTCGACGTGCACGAACCGGCAGGACTCGGGTTCGACGTGGTCCAGGATCAGCGAGGTCGGCCCCTGGACGATCTCTGGGAGCCGGTCGTGGAAGGCGCGGTAGTTGGTCTCGAAGGCGGTGCGGGTCAGGGTCGCGTAGGACCCGTTCATCTCCGCCTGGTTGGAGTCGTCCGGGGCCTCGGAGTCGAAGAGGTCGCAGACCGTGAAGGTCTCGTCCGCGCGCCGGTGGCGGCCCATCAGGATGGCGCTCTTCCCGAGGTAGGAGCCGAGTTCCACCAGGTCGCCCGTCTGGCCGAGGCGCTCCTGGCGTTCCAGGAACCAGGTGAACAGCAGCTGGTCGATCTTGGGGAACCAGCCCTTGACGTCGTCGAGGGAGGCGGGGGGCACGGTCTCTTGCCTGATCATGCGGATAGCTCCACCGTCATCGTGTACGAGAGCGAAGGAGACGAAGTGGACGTCGTGCCCTTTCGTCGTGCCCGCGCCCCGTTGGCGGGTTTTGGTATGACGCAGCCGGATTGACGGCATCCGGGGTTCGCCATGATAGGTGAGCCGGCCGCCCCCGCAATCCGCTCGCCGGTCTTGCGCCTCCCGCTCGTTCATTAATGATTGAGGTGAATATCGGGCTAAACGCGCAGATATGAGGATTCATGGGCGGCAGCCGGACGAGCATCGAGATCACCGCGCAGCCGGAGTGCTGGCGGCGGGCCGCCGGGCTCGCGGCGGACGCGGGCGGCGCGCTGCCCGGACGCGGCGAGCGGGTCGCGGTCGTCGGCTGCGGCACCTCGCTGTTCATGGCGCAGGCGTACGCGGCGCTGCGCGAGGCCGCCGGGCACGGCGAGACCGACGCGTTCGCCGCCTCGGAGCTGCCGCCCGCCCGCCGCTACGACCGGGTGCTCGCGCTCACCAGGTCCGGGACGACGACCGAGGTCGTCGACGTGCTCGGGCGGCTCGCCGGGACGGTCCGGACGACCGCGATCACCGCCGTCCCGGACGCGCCGGCCGCCCAGCGCGCCGACGCCGTCATCGGCCTGGACTTCGCCGACGAGGAGTCGGTCGTGCAGACCCGGTTCGCCACGACGCAGCTGATCCTGCTGCGCGCCCACCTCGGCGAGGACGTGACGGACGCGATCGCCGGCGCGGAGGCCGCCGTCCGCGACCCGCTCCCGCCGGAGCTGCTGAACGCCGGCCAGTTCACCTTCCTCGGACGCGGCTGGACGGTCGGCCTCGCCCGGGAGGCCGCCCTCAAGCTGCGGGAGGCGGCCGGCTTCTGGGCGGAGGCGTACCCCGCGATGGAGTACCGGCACGGCCCGATCAGCATCACCGGCCCCGGCCGCGCGGTGTGGATGTTCGGGACGATCCCGGACGGCCTGGCCGGCGAGGTGCGCGCGGCGGGCGGGCTGCTGCGCGTCTCCGGCGCCGATCCGCTGGCGGAGCTCGTCCGCGCGCAGCGGGTGGCGGTCGCGCTGGCGACCGCGGCGGGCCTGGACCCCGACCGCCCCCGCAACCTCACCCGCTCCGTGATCCTGGACGGCTCGGCGGTCCCGGACGGCCCGGCGGTCCCGGACGGCTCGGCGGTCCCGGACGGCTCGGCGGTCCCGGACGGCGGGGCATGATCCTCACCGTCACCCTGAACGCGGCGCTCGACGACACCTACGAGGTGCCGGACGTCCGGCTCGGTGAGATGAACCGGGTGGCGGCCGTGCATCGGCGGCCGGGCGGCAAGGGCGTCAACGTGGCCCGCGTCCTGCACAGCCTCGGGCATGAGGTGGTGGCCGCCGGGCTGGCGGGCGGCGGCACGGGACGGCAGATCGAGGAGGGCCTCGCGTCGCTGGGCGTGCCCGCCGCGTTCACGCGGACGTCCGGGGGAGGCGCGCCGGACGGTCACCGTCGTCGGCGCCGAGGTCACGGTGTTCAACGAGCCCGGGCCCACGGTCACCGACCGGGAATGGGCGGCCCACCTGCGCGAGTACACGGCCCTGGCCCGGGACGCGGCCGTGGTCGTGCTGTCGGGGAGCCTTCCGCCGGGCGTCCCGCCGGACGCCTACGCCGTGCTGGCCCGTCTCGCCCCGGGGCCGGTGATCCTGGACGCGGACGGCGAGGCGCTGCGGCTGGGCCTCGCCGGTCGTCCCGACGTCGTGAAGCCGAACGCCGGAGAACTGGCCCGTGCCAGCGGGAGGGACGACCCGGCCGCCGGGATCGGTGCGCTCCGAGAAGCGGGCGCGGTCGTCGTCGTGGCCTCGCTCGGCGCGGACGGGGTCCTGGCCGGGACCCCGGACGGCGTCCTCCGCGCGGCCCTGGACCGTCCGGTGTCCGGCAACCCGACGGGCGCGGGCGACGCGCTCGCTGCCGGGCTCGCGGCGGGCCTGGCGGGCGGACTGTCCTGGCCGGACCGGCTCCGGAACGCGGTCGCGCTGGCCGCGTGCGCGGTCCGCTCGCCCGTCGCCGGCGAGGTCGACGCCGGTGAGCTGGCCGCGTTCCTCGCGCGCGTGACCGTCCGGACGGAGGAGGAGGATCATGCCGCTCGCGGCCATGAGTGACGTGGTCGCCGGGCCCGCCGCGCAGGGGCGCGGCCTCGGGGCGTTCAACGTGATCCAGCTGGAGCACGCCGAGGCGATCGTCGGCGGCGCGGAACGCGCAGGCGCGCCCGTGGTGCTCCAGGTGAGCGAGAACTGCGTCGCCTACCACGGCGCGCTGGCGCCGATCGGGCGGGCGGTGCTGGCGGTCGGGCGCGCGGCCGCCGTGCCGGTCGTCGTCCACCTGGACCACGCGACGTCCGAGGACCTCGTCCGGGAGGCCGTCGCGCTCGGGTTCGGCTCGGTGATGTTCGACGCGTCCCGGCTCGGCCATGACGCGAACGTGGCGCGCACGGCCGAGGTGACGGCCCGCTGCCACGCAGGCGGCGTCTGGGTGGAGGCGGAGCTCGGGGAGGTCGGCGGCAAGGACGGCGTGCACGCCCCGCACACCCGCACCGATCCCGGCGAGGCGGCCCGCTACGCCGCCGCGACCGGCGTGGACGCGCTGGCGGTCGCGGTCGGGACGTCCCACGCGATGCGCACCCGCGACGCCGTCCTCGACCTGCCGCTGATCGCGCGGCTGCGGGCGGCGGTGCCGGTCCCGCTGGTGCTGCACGGCTCGTCCGGCGTGCCCGACGGCGGGCTCGCCGCCGCCGTCGCGCACGGCATGACGAAGATCAACATCGCGACGCGGCTCAACGAGGTCTACACGGCGGCGGTCCGCGGCCGGTTGGCCGCGGACCCGGACCTGGTGGACCCGCGCCGCTACGTCGCCGCCGGACGCGACGCCGTCGCCGCCGAGGTCACGCGCCTCCTGGAGGTCATCCGCGCGACGGGGTGACCCGGTACGTGACGTGCGTGACGAGGTCGCTGCGCGACACGGCGGTCTGTTCGAGACCGATGTCGCCGACCCCCTCGAACAGCCGCGCGCCCGCGCCGAACACGACCGGCGCGATGTGCAGGCGGAGCTCGTCGAGCAGCCCCGCCGCCAGGTACTGGTTCACCGTCTGGGCGCCGCCGCAGATCGCGACGTTCCGGTCGCCCGCCGCGTCCCGCGCGCGCCCCAGCGCCGACTCGATCCCGTCGGTGACGAAGTGGAACGTGGTGCCGCCCTCCCTCGGCACCGGCTCGCGCGGGTGGTGGGTCAGGACGAACACCGGCGCGTGGTACGGCGGCTCCTCGCCCCAGTAGCCCTTCCACTCCAGGTCCCAGTCGCCGCGCCCGGCGGTGAACATGTTGCGGCCCATGATGAACGCCCCCGCGTCCGTGATGGACTCGATGACCTCGGCGTTGGCCTCGGCCTCCTCGAACATCCAGCGGTGCAGCAGGTCGCCGCCGTCGCCGATCGGCTCGTCCAGGCGCTGGTTCGGGCCGGCGACGAAACCGTCCACGGACATCGCGATGTCGCAGGTGACCTTGCTCATGTCGGTGCCTCCCATCGCGGCGCCCTCGTGGCGCCGCTCACCAGATGGTCGGAGCCGTGCCCGCGTCCTCGACATCCGCACCAGAAATCTTGTATCCGGCCGGTGGGAGGAACAGCGCGGGGAGCGGGACGTCCAGGGCGCGGCTGAACGCGTGCAGCTCGTCGGCGTCGAACCGGCGCGGCGGCGTGGAGGTCTCCGCGCGCTCGACCTGGCCGGCGGTCCAGGCGGCGCCGGTGAGCGTGGTCAGCGTCTCGGCGAGCGCCATCGCCGGCAAGTCGCGGACGCGGCGCCACTGGCGGATGTTCGCGGCGACGATCTCGTTCATGCCGACCCCCGTCCGCGCGGCAGGCGCGGCGGGCGCGGCGGCCGTAGGCGCGGGCGTGCGGTGGCGGGCCGGCCTGCGCTTGCCCGTCAGCTCCCTGACGACGGTCGCCGGGACGGCGAGCGCGAGCAGCGCGGGCAGCGCCCACGGGTAGGAGGACGTGTGCGCGGTGAACCGGGCGGGACGGTCGACGCCGGTGAGCTCGCCGACGACCGTGTACCGGCCGAACGCGGGCCCGGGCAGCGTCACCTCCACCTTGTAGGTGCGTTCCTGGCCGGGCGCGAGCGTCCCGATCTTGGGCGCGTCCAGGACGCCGGTCGGCTCGGCGCCGCGTCCGAACGCGAGGGCGAGCGGCGGGTCGGCGACGGGCGCCCGGCCGGTGTTGCGGACGGTGAACGTCACCGTCCGCTCGGCGGGCCCCGCGAACCACGCGGCGGACGGTGCGCCGCCGCTCACCCGCACCCCGGACACGGTCAGGTCGCGTCCCGGGCCCGCGGACACGGTGCGCCGCTGCGCCGCGGTGAGCACCGGCACGCCGTCGATCTTCAGCGGGACGGTGCGCGCCCGCCCGCCCGCGACCGGACGGGCGGACACGACGCAGGGGCAGCCGATCGGCGGCCTCACCACCGTGATCATCGCGGTGCCGCGGCCCTGCGGGTTGACGAACGTGGTCGCGGCGGCGGCCACGGCGCAGTCGGCGGACCCGCGCGCGCCGCCGTTGCCGCACAGCTCGATCAGCACGTTCCCGGCGGGCCATGCGGCGAGGTCGACGGTGACGGTCTCCCCCACCCGGGCCTCGGCGCGGTCGATCTCGACGGACGGCCCCGGCGCCGCGAAGAGCAGGGACGGGAGGGTCAGCGTCCCGGCCAGCAGCGCCTTCATGACCGCGTCCTGCGGCGGTACAGCACGAACAGGGCGACGGCGAGCACGACCGCGCCGACGGCCGTCCACGGCGTGGCCCACCAGCCGGCCGTCCGGACCGTCGGACGCGTCGCGCCCGGCGCGGCGGCCATCGAGTCGAGCGGCGTCAGCTTGAGCGTGGCGGTGAGCGACCCGGCGGGGAACACGCCCCGGACCCGGTCGGTGAACGTGTAGGCGTTGCCCGGCAGCAGCTCGGGCACGCGCCGGGTGGCGGCCCGTCCGAGCCCGATGCCGAACGGCCCGCTCACGCCGATCCGCGTCGTGGCGGCGAGCCGCACGTTGCCGGCGTTGCGGACCCGGTAGGTGACCAGGACGCTCCCGGTGCCGAGCCACGCGCTCTCGGGCGCCACCTTCAGCGACTCCACCTGCAAGGACGACGAGAGCGCCCCGTTGACGCGCGCGTAGACGCGGGCGGCGACGCGGCGGTCGACGTTGACCCGCCGGCCCTGCGCACCGGTGGTCTGCTCGGTGACGGCCGCGATCACGCCGCCGGAGTGGTCGCCCGGCGTGGCGCCGGACGGCACCGCCAGCGTGAACGGCAGGCGCGCGGACCTGCCGGGCTGGACGGTCCGGGCCGGCGCGCCGGCGATGGAGATCCAGGTGCCGACGTCGTCCGCCTGCCGGTCGGCGGTGAGGAGCGCGAACGAGCCGTCGGCGGTGTTGAAGGCGTCCGTGGCGTACACGCGGAACGTCAGCGGGCGGTCGCTCAGATTGGTGATCACGACCGTGTCGCGGATCCGCTGCCCCGGCGAGAGCGTGTACACGAAGAAGTCGCGCCGGGACCGGCCCCCGACCCCGGCCGGCTTGACCGACCAGGCCAGCCCGCCCGGCCCAGCCCCCGCAACCCGCCCCGAAACCCCGCGCACCGCAACGGCCTGGCCCGGAACGGCGTGTGCCGGGACGGCCTGGCCCGGAACGGCGTGTGCCGGGGCGGCGTGGCCCGGGGCGGCGTGTGCCGGAGCGGTGTGGTCCGGGGCGGCGTGTGCCGGAGCGGTGTGGTCCGGGGCGGCGTGTGCCGGGGTGGGGAGGGAGGCGGGCAGGGCCAGTGCCGCCGCCAGGATCGCGCCGCCACGGAATGCGTTCATCGGTTGGCTCCGCGTACTCTCTGTCCGGGGCGGGGTGGGGATGCTTCGACCATTCCCACCCCGCCTTCCTTCTCCTCGGAGGCGCCCTCTAGGAGAGGGTCAGGGTGAGCGTCGCGGTGTAGTCGCCCGGCGAGGTCCCGGCGGGGACGCCGAGGTCCAGCCCGGCGCCCGCCTGGAACACTCCGCCGCTGCTTCCGGCTGCGGACGACGCCAGCGTCCGGGCCGTGCCGAGCGAACCGGCAGCGCCCGGCGTGACCGCGCCCCGCGAGCCGTCGTCCACGACCTGCGCGGACGGGCTCCAGGCCAGGTTGCCCCTGGGGATCGTCGCGCCCTGCGGGTGGCTGAAGTCCGTCACCTCGCCGACGAGGCTCCAGCCCGCCTGGGTCCCGCGCGCGTCGGTGACCGTGGCGGTGCGCAGCGCCCCGGTGGAGTGCTGGCCCGGCGCGACCGTGCTGAGCTGCGCACTGTCCCCGTCCAGGGAGAGGGTGAGGGCGCCGTTGTCCACCTTGGTGGACAGCGTCTGCTCGCCCTTGTCGGCCGGGTCCGGGCCGGGGCCCGGGTTGTTGCCGCCGACGAACGTGACGGGCGTGAAGGTGTCCTGGCCGCGGTCGGCCGAGCCGTGCGCCGCCATGGTGATGACGTAGCACTGCGTCGTCAGGCAGTCGACGGCCTTGCCGCTGCCGTCGGTGTACTTGGCCTTGACGCCGGCCAGGGTGAGGGCGAAGGTGCCGTCGGCGTTGAGCTTGTTCTCTCCGGCGCCGTTCTTGTGCACCCATTTGGACGCCTGGAAGGCGCCCGCGTTCGTCCAGTAGTCGGGGACCTTCGGCCCGAACACGACGTAGACGCCGAGGCCGCCGTTGGCGGCCGGGTCGAACCCGCTGCCCTTGACGGCGAGGTCCTGCCCGGCGGGGTCGGCCTCGGTGGCCGGGGTGACGGTGGTCGCCGGCCCGGCGGCGAGCGCGGGCGCCGCGCCGAGCCCGATCGTGATCAGCCCGGCGGCGGCGATGACGGCGCCGCCGCGGGTGATTCGTGTGGTCGCCTGTCTCATGGCTTCCTCTCGCGGGGAGAACGACGGCAAGAACTTAGGTAAGCCTTACCTAATCGAGGACTGTATCGGAGTCCCGGCGGGGATCAAGGGATGTGATCGAGATCGCGCCGCCGCGCGGAGCGTCCTGACCGGCGGCGCAGCACGGAGCGCGCCGCCAGCGCGGCCGCTCCGGCGGCGGCCGTCGCGGCCCAGAACGGCCACGGCGACCCGGCCCGGCCGCCCGACACCGATTGCTCGAACGCCCCCGCCGGTGAGGCGCCGTCGAGCGACGCGCCGTCCGGTGTCGCCGACGGCGAGGCAGTCCCGGACGCGCCGCCGCCCGGCGTGGACGCGCCCGGCGCGCCCTGCGCACCCGTCCCGGAGCCCGAGCCCGCACTCCCCTGGCCACTCCCGGCCGCACCCGCCGAGCCGCCGGAGCCCGTCCCCGGCCCGGCGCCTGAGCCGGAGCCCTTGAAGCGGATCGGCGTGGACGTGTCCTGGCTGCGGTCGGGGACGCCGTGCGCCGCCATCGTGAGGACGTAGCACTGCGTCTTCAGGCAGTCGACCTTCTTGCCGTCTCCGTCCGTGTACTTCGCCTTCACCGAGAGCGTCACCGAGAAGCCGCCGGAGGGGCTCATAGGCGCCTGCCCGCCGCCCGAGCCGCCCGGGTGCACCCATTTTGCCGCGAGGTAGGCGTTGGAGTTCGACGTCCAGTTCGCGCCGCGCGGCCCGAAGACGACGTACACGCCGAACCTGTTGTTGCGCGCGGGATCGAAGCCGGAACCGCGGACCGTCAGGGTCTGCCCCGCCGGGCTCACCCCCGACGTCGGGGACACCAGGACCGACGCCGCGTGCGCGGGCGGCGGCGCCGCCACGAGCAGGGCGGCCGCCGTCGCGGCGACGGCGGCGGCACGCCGGGACGCTCTGAAGTTAGGCAAGGCTCACCTCTTAAGAGTTAGGCAAGCCTAAGCTAATCTAAGGGCGAATCTTGGTAAAGGCCCTGGTGGGCCCTGGATCGCCTCCGAGGGGCTGACACCCGATGCACGCAACCCTTCCGATCGCGGCGCTCGCGCTGACGGCCGCCGCCTGTGCCGCGAGCGCGGGCGCCTTCGCTTCGGGCGCGCACGCGGACACCGGCAGGGCCACCGGCCCGTCCGGGCAGACGCTGACCGTCTCGCAGGTCGACGGCCTGCCCGCGAAGGGCGCGACGGTGCGGGTCAAGGGCTCGGGATTCGACACGCGCAAGGGCGTCTACGTCGCGCTGTGCAAGGACAACGGGCCCGGGAAGACGCCCTCGCCGTGCGGCGGCGGCGCCGACACGTCCGGGACGGCCGGGGCATCGCAGTGGATCTCGTCCAACCCGCCGCCGTACGGGAAGGGGCTGGCCGTCCCGTACGGGCCGGGGGGCGGCTTCGACGTGAAGATCCGCGTCGGGTCCGCGCTGGCGGGGTCGGTCGACTGCACCGAGGTGAAGTGCGCCGTGGTGTCCAGGTCCGACCACACGCGGACCTCCGACCGTTCGCAGGACGTCAGGGTGCCGGTGACGTTCGGCGGCGACGGCGGATTCCCCGCGTGGGCCTGGGCGGCCGCCGGCGCGGGCGGCCTGCTCGTGGCCGGTGGCGGCGTCCTGCTCGTCCTCCGCCGCCGCCGGTCTCCCGCCGCGCCCGCCGGGGCCGCCGCGTGACCCGATCGACCAGGGCGGGACGTTTGGTGGGGGCGCTCGCGCTGGGCGGTTCGCTGCTGCTGGCCGGATGCGGTCTCGGGACGGCCGGGGTGTCGGGGGGCGGCGGCGACGATCCCGCGGCCCGGTGCGGGGCGGGCACCGTCGCGGCGCCGAAGGGAAACCCGGAGCCCGTGCCGAAGCCGGGCGAGCCGGAGCTGCCGGTGACCGTCCGGTCCGCCGACGGGCGGGACGTGACCGTCCGCGACGCGCGGCGCGTCCTCGCCGTCAACCTGTACGGCTCGCTGGCGGAGATCGTCCACGGGCTCGGGCTCGGCGACCGGCTCGTCGGGCGCGACGTCTCCACCACGTTCCCGGCCGCGCGGGCGCTCCCGCTCGTCACCGGGCAGGGGCACGACCTGTCCGCCGAGGGGGTGCTGAAGCTCGACCCGTCCGTCGTGATCACCGACAGGAGCATCGGGCCGCCGGAGGTGCTCGACCAGATCCGGCGGTCGGGCGTCCCCGTCGTGCTCGTGGACGACCGCCAGACGCTCCCCGCGATCGGCCCGCACATCCGCGCGGTCGCCGCGGCGCTCGGCGTCCCGGACGCGGGCCGCACGCTCGCCGCCCAGGTGGACGGCCAGATCAAGGGGGCCGCGAAGCCGGCGTCCGGCGCCCGGCCCACCGTCGGGTTCTTGTACGTGCGGGGCAGCGCGGGCGTCTACCTGATCGGCGGGAAGGGCGCCGGGTCGGACGCGATGATCGAGGCGATCGGCGCGGCGGACGCGGGCTCGTCCCTCGGGCTGTCCGGCTTCCGGCCGCTGACCAGCGAGGGCATGATCAACGCCGCGCCGGACGTGCTGCTGGTGATGACCGCCGGGCTGAAGTCGGTCGGCGGCGTCTCCGGCCTGCTCAAGCTGCCGGGCGTCGCGCAGACCCCCGCCGGGCGGAACCGGCGGATCATCGACGTGGACGACGGGACGCTGCTGTCCTTCGGCCCGCGCACCGGAGAGACGATCTCCGCGCTCGCCGCCGCCGTGTACCGGACGTGCTGATGAGGCCGCTGAAGCGCGGACGCGGTCCCGTGCTGCTCGGCGCGCTCGGCGTCGCCCTGGTCGTGCTGTGCGTCGTCGCGGCGGGGATCGGGCAGGTCAACGTGCCGCCCGACCAGGTCGTCGGGTCGATCCTGCACCGCGCCGGGCTGGACGTCGGCCCGCGTCCGAGCGCGGCGCAGGGCGACAACGCGCTGTGGATCGTGCGGTTCCCGCGCGTCGCGCTGGCCGTCGTCACGGGCGCGGCGCTCGGCTGCTCCGGCGCCGTCATGCAGGGCGTGTTCGGCAACCCGCTCGCCGAGCCCGCCGTCATCGGCGTGTCGTGGGGCGCGGCGGTCGGCGCCGCCACCGTGATCGTGTTCGGCCTGACCGTGCTCGGCAACTGGACGATCGTCGCCGCCGCGTTCGCCTGCGGCCTGGTCACCACGCTGCTGGTGTACGCGGTGTCGCGGTCGGCGGGCCGGACCGAGGTCGTCACGCTGCTGCTGACCGGCATCGCGGTGAACGCGGTCGCGAGCGCGCTGCTCGGGCTGCTGATGTTCGCGGCCGGGAACGACGCGCTGCGCGCCATCACGTCCTGGAACCTCGGGAGCCTGGCGGGCGCGAACTGGGACGCCGTCGCGACCGTCGCGCCGCTCGCCGCCGCGGGGATCGCGGTCGCGCTCGGCTGCGCGCGACGCCTCGACCTGCTGTCGCTCGGCGAGCGCACCGCCCGCCACCTGGGTGTGGACGTCGAGCGGCTGCGTTTCACGGCGATCGTCCTGATCGCGCTGCTGACGTCGTCGGCGGTCGCGTTCGCGGGCGTGATCTCGTTCGTCGGGCTGGTCGTGCCGCACCTGGTCCGGATGGTCGCGGGCCCCGGGCACCGGGTCCTGATCCCGGCGAGCGCGCTCGGCGGCGCGGTCGTGCTGGTCGCGGCGGACATGGTCGCCCGGACCGCGATCGCCTACCAGGAGCTGCCGCTCGGCGTGCTGACCGCGCTGCTCGGCGGCCCGTTCTTCTTCTGGCTGCTGCGCCGCGCCCGGCACAGCTCGGGAGGCTGGGCGTGAAAAGGCCGGGAGTGAGCGGGCTGGGCCTGATCGGGCTGCGCGCGATCGAGCGGCGCGTCCGGAGGCCGGTCGTGCCGCGTCCCGTCCCGGCCGGGGCGGCGGCGGTCGAGGTGCGCGGGCTCCGCGTCGAGCGCGGCGCCCGGACGGTCCTCGCCGACGTCGACCTGACCGTGCGGACGGGCGAGGTGCTGGCCCTGGTCGGCCCGAACGGCGCCGGGAAGTCGACGCTGCTGGCGGCGGTCGGCGGGGACGTCGCGTCCACCGGCGACATCGCGGTGGACGGCAGGCCGCTCGCCGCGTGGAGCCACACCGAGCTGGCGATGCGGCGCGCGATCCTGCTCCAGCGGCAGACCGTGTCGTTCCCGTTCACCGTCGCCCAGGTCGTCGCCATGGGCCGCGCGCCCTGGGCCGGGACCCCGCTGGAGGAGGACGACGACGCCGCCGTCGCCGAGGCGATGCGCCAGACGGACGTCACCGGATTCGCGGACCGTCCCTATCCGCAGCTGTCGGGCGGCGAGCAGGCCAGGGTCGCGCTGGCCCGCGTCCTGGCGCAACGGACCGGCACCCTCCTGCTGGACGAGCCCACCGCCGCCCTCGACCTGCACCACCAGGAGATGGTGTTCGACGTCGTCCGGGAACGCGCCGGAGCCGGAGACGCCGTCGTGGCGGTGGTGCACGACCTCGGTCTCGCGGCCGCGCACGCCGACCGCGTCGCCGTGCTCGCGGGCGGCCGCCTCGCCGCCTGCGGCGCGCCCGGCGACGTTCTCACGGCGGAGCTGCTCAGCGACGTCTACCGGCACGACATCGAGGTCGTCCCGCATCCGCGGACGGGCCGTCCGCTGATCCTGCCGCGCCGCTCCGGGCCGGGGTGATGGCCCGCCCCGGTGAATGGTGGAAGCGTTGAACCGGCGGCCGCCGGACGGACGTGCTGTGGGTGTCGCGAGACGGCGACCGAAACGACGGCCGAGACGGCGGCCGGGACCGAGCTGGGGAGGACGCGCTGACCACCGACAGCCGCGCGGAGCGGGAAGAAGCGGAGCGGGACGAGGGCGCCGAGGCGGCGGCCGCGCCGGCGGGCGGCCGGAGCAGGTGGCGGCGCGTCGCGGGACGGGCCGTCACCGTCGCGGCGTTCCTGTTCGTGCTGGTCGCGCTCGTCCTGCCGGACGAGTTCGCCCGGCTGACCCCGGCGGCGCTGGTGCGCGTCCCGGTGGAGGGGATCGTGGGGGTCGTCCTGGTCCTCGCGGCGCCGGAGCGGGCGCGGCGGTACGCGGCCCTGGCGGCGGGCGCGCTGCTGGGATTGCTGACCGTGCTGAAGGTCATGGACATCGGCTTCGACGCGGTCCTGGTCCGGCCGTTCGACCTGGTGCTGGACTGGCCGCTGCTCCGTCCGGCCGTGGAGTTCGTCGAGGGGTCGGCCGGGCGGGCCGGGGCGATCGGCGCCGTGGCCGTGGTGGTCGTGCTGATCGTCGCCGTGGTCGTGCTGATGGCGTTGGCGGCGCTTCGGCTCAGCCGCGTGGCCGTCCGGCACGACCGGACGGCGGCCGGGACGGCGGCCGTCCTCGGCGTGACCTGGGTCGTGTGCGCGGCGCTCGGGGCGCAGCTCGTCGACGGGGTGCCGGTCGCGGCGCGGAGCGACGCCGTCCTCGCCTACGACCACGCGCGGCAGGTCCGCGACAGCCTGAACGACAAGGAGGAGTTCGCCAAGGCCGCCGCCGTCGACGCGTTCCGCGACACTCCGGGCGCCGGGCTGCTGACGGGTCTGCGCGGCAAGGACGTCCTGCTGGCGTTCGTGGAGAGCTACGGGCGCACCGCCGTCGAGAACCCGCAGTACGTGCCGCAGGTCGGCGCGGTCCTGGACGCCGGGACGCGGCGGCTCCGCGGCGCCGGGTACTCCGCGCGCAGCGGCTGGCTCACCTCGCCGACGGCGGGCGGCGGGAGCTGGCTGGCGCACGCCACCCTGCTGTCGGGGCTGTGGGTCGACAACTCGCAGCGGTACCGGACGCTCGTCCGCAGCGACCGGTTCACGCTCAACCAGGCGTTCCGCCGCGCGGACTCCCGGACGGTCGCCCTCATGCCGGCCATCACGCGGGCCTGGCCGGAAGGGGAGTTCTTCGGCTACGACAAGGTCTACGACAACCGCAACCTCGGGTACCGGGGGCCGCGCTTCAGCTTCGCCACCATGCCCGACCAGTACACGCTGTCGTTCCTGCAACGCGCTGAGCTCGACCGGAAGGGCCGGGGGCCCGTGATGGCGGAGACGGCGCTGGTGTCGAGCCACGCGCCGTGGGCGTCCATCCCGCGGCTCGTCGGATGGGACCAGGTCGGCGACGGCTCGGTGTTCAACGGCGTGGGCAAGGGCTACGACGCGCCGTGGCCGACCGGCGGACGCGTCCGCACGGAGTACCGCAAGTCGATCGAGTACACGCTGAACACGCTCGTCTCGTACGTGGAGACCTACGGCGACGACGACCTCGTCCTCGTCTTCCTCGGCGACCATGAGCCCGCGCCGCTCGTCACGGGACCGGACGCGGGCCGCGACGTGCCGATCACGATCGTCGCCAAGGACAGGGCCGTCCTGGACAGGGTCTCCGGCTGGGGCTGGGCGGACGGCCTCCGCCCGGCGAAGAACGGCCCGGTCTGGCCGATGAGCGCCTTCCGCGACCGTTTCCTGACGGCGTTCGGCCGCTGACGCGGTCGGCGCGGACGGCGCGGCCCACGCGGACGGCCGGGTTCGGCGGTGCGCGACGCGGGAAGGGGTGACAACGATCATTCAGGCTCCGACCTGCGACGACGGGGTGAAGTGAAGGTGGTGGAGTGACCTCGCTGTCCGCCGAGCCGGGACGCCCGCAGGCTCCTCCGGGCGAGGCGCCGGCGCACCGGTTCCGGGCGGCGCTGCGGCGCCGCCGCCGCCTGCTGGTCGTCCTGGCCGTGGCGGCGCTGCTCGCGCAGATGGCCGCCGCGATGCTCTCCACGGCCTGGTCGCAGAGCCCGACGACCGACGAGCCGGTGTACGCGGCGTCGGGCGTGTTCTACCTCAAGGAGCACGACCTCCGGTACAACGCCGAGCATCCGCCGCTCGGCAAGCTGATCATCGGCGCCGGGCCGGTGCTCGCCGGAGCGCGCGTGGACGCCGGCTTCGGCGGCGACCAGTACGCGGCCGGGCGGCACGTGCTGTACGACTGGGGCAACGACGCGCGGCGGCTGATGCTGGCGGCCCGGCTGCCCGTCATCGTCCTGACGCTGGCGTTCGGGCTCGTCCTGTTCGCCTTCGCCCGCGACCTCACCGGCCCGGCCGGCGGGCTCGGGGCGCTCACCCTGTACGCCTTCTCTCCCGACGTCATCGCGCACGGGTCGCTGGCCACGCTCGACGTCCCGATGGCCGGGTTCCTGCTGACCGCGGTGTGGCTGCTGTGGCGGGCGCGGCGGCGTCCGCTGTACGTGCCGCTCGCCGCGGCCGCGCTCGGCGCGGCGCTCGCCACCAAGATGAGCGCGCTCCCGGCGGTCCCGGTGCTGATGGGACTGGCGGCGGCGTCGGTATGGGCGGCGTCGCGGCGGACGCGGGGGCCGTCAGGCGCGAGACGGGCCGTCCTGATCGGCGCCATGTCGGCGGCCGGTGTCGCGCTGATCGCGGTCGCGGTGGTGTGGGCGACTTACTTGGCCGTCGACCCGCGGCTCCGCTGGACGACCCCCGCCGGCGTGCCGCCCGTAGGCGGGCTGCGCGGGCTCGCCATCGCCTTGATGCCGTTCCCTGAGCCGTTCCAGGACGGCATGCGCCTCCAGTTCCGCTTCGAGGGACTGCACTGGACCGGCTTCCTGTTCGGGCAGACCTACCGGGGCCCGCTCTGGTACTACCTTCCGGCCGCGCTGCTGGTGAAGACGCCGCTGGGCATGCTCGCGCTGTGGGCGCTGGGCGTCGCCGCGCTGTGGGCCGTGCCGCGGCTCCGTCCGGCCGCGCCGTACCTGCTCGTGCCCGCGGTCGTGCTGCTGGCGGCCGCGTCGACCGGCTCCCGCAACTTCGGCGTCCGGTACGCCATCTTCATCCCGATGTTCCTGGCCGTCGTGGCGGCCGGGACGACGCTGCTCCGCCGCCGGTGGGTGCCGGCCGTCGCGGGGGCGCTGCTGCTGTTCGTCGCGGTCAGCTCGCTGCGGACGTACCCGTTCTACCTGCCGTACTCCAACGAGGCGTTCGGCGGGCCGTCCAAGACCCATCTGCGCCTGCACGACTCCAACGTCGACTGGGGCCAGGACCTCGGACGCCTCGCCGACCGCCTCCGCGACCGGTATCCGGGCGAGCCGGTGTGGCTCGTCTACAAGGGCGCCGGCGACCCGTCCTACTACGGCATCGACGCGTCCGACCCGCGCGTCGCGCCGCCGGGGCAGGTGCACGGGCTGCTGGTGCTGTCCGACAGCTGGATCGCCAAGTCGGACCCGCGGCTGACCCCGCTGATCGCGACGAGCGAGCGGATCGACGAGGTCGGGCACTCCATCACCATCTTCCGCCGCCCGTAATCGGCGGCGCGCGGAATCAGCGGCGGGCGGAGTCAGCGGCGGCGGGTGTGGGCGCGGGCCCAGAGCGCCGTCCAGCCGCCGGGCGGCAGCCAGGACGCGGGGACGCGCAGCCCGTGCGCGGCGATCTCGACCCAGAAGCGCGTGGTGTCGGCGCCGAGCTCGCGGGCGGCGGGGAAGGCGCGCCGCCACGGGCCGTCCTCGTCCTTGAGGGCGGTGGCCGGGTAGCCGGGGACGCCGACCCGCCGCGGGGCGGTCACGGTCGCCAGCTCAATCCCGGGGGCCGCGCACGTGACCGCGACGGCGAGCGCGCAGAGCAGCGGCTCGGTCGTGCGCCGGGCGACGGCGCGGGCGACGGCCGGGTCGTCCTGGACGGCCAGCAGCCCGATCGCCCGGCGCGTCCGGCGTCCCGCCAGGTCGAAGGCGTAGGCGTCGGCGACGGCGGGGAGCTTGACGAGCCTGCGCAGCGCCTTCGGGAGCGGCGGCTCGTCCAGCAGGAGCGGGAGTTGGTCGAAGCGGTCGCGCAGCGCCGGGTCCAGGGCGTCGAGGGCCGTGGCGAGCGGGCGGTGCCCGGTCGCCGCCCACAGCCGGACGAGGTCGACGGCGCCGTTGTCCAGCGCGCGCCGGACAGCGCCGGTCAGCTGCGCGCCGCCGAGGCGGCGCAGCCGGACGAGCGCCGCGTCCGGCGGGGTGGCGGCGACGGCGGCGAAGACGTCGCGGACGTCCGGTCCGGCCTCCCGCCAGGCGCGTTCCGCGAGCGGACCGAGCACCGGGCCCACGTCCTCGACGAGGCGCGGCGCAGCGCGGCGCCGGGCGGGCCGGGCGGGCGGAAGCTCCTCGGGCGTCCGGACGGGCTCAGCCCTCGCGGGGCCGGGGATCGCGGCCACCCACTCGCGGAACCGCCGCTCCAGCTCCTCGCCCGGATCGTCGTTAAACCGCGCCGCGATCTCGCTGACCCGCCATCCCCTGGCCGCGGGCCGCAGCGGGGTCAACTCGGCGTTGGCGACCAGCAGCCCGTCCTTGTCGTAGAGGCCGGCGAGGCCGATGCGGCCGTTCCTGGCGTAGTCGATGTAGAACGGCCCGGCGATGCAGTTGCCCATGTAGTCCGACCATTCGGACAGGTCGCGGGCGCCGCGCGCGACCTTGAACCGGACGCCGGCGCCGGGTACGGCCGTCCCGTCCCGCTCCAGCAGCGCGGCCGGGACGGCGAACTCCCCGGTCAGCGCCTCGGCGATCGCGGTCCCCGCCATCAGCCCGCCGGTGAGGTCCGTCCAGGTGCGGGCGCCGCGCGGCGGGACGCCGCCGAGCGCGACGAGCTGCGCGGCGCCGGACACCGCGAGGGTGACCGAGTCGAGGCGCGGCGCCAGCGGCTCGACGGCCGGCTCCGGGTCGTGCTCGAACCACGGCTCCCCGGCGCCGAGCGCGTCCCGGGCCAGCTCGTGCCCGTGCAGCTGGGCGAGGGCGTCGATCAGGTCCGCGTACCACAGCAGGTCGCCGACCTTCTCGACGGACGCGGGGTCCTGCCCGGGTGCGAGCCGCTCGTGCAGTGGGGCGGCGTCGTCCAGCAGGGGCCCCATCCACAGCGGGATGCCGGCCCACTCGGCGGGCGGCCGGACGTACCCGGCCCCTTCGCGCCATCCGCTCAGGCCGCCCGCCGCCCACTGGCGGAACAGTTCGGCACGCGTCGAGCGCATGTCCTGGATCACGCGGGCGACGTCCTCGATGATCACGAGCGCGAAGGCGCGGGCGCAGGCCAGGCGCGGCCGCACGTAGGCGGCGAACCTGGCGTCCCGCGGCGCGTCGCCGGACAGCTTGCGGGCGAGGTCGCGCACGTAGGCGGCCGGACGCGCCGGAAGCCCGGTCAGGCCCGGAACGCGGCGCGCCGAGTACGTCGCGGACAGGTCGTACACCTGCGCCTCCGCCGTGCGGATGACGGCGGCCGAGCGGTCCAGCCCGTCGTCCAGGCCGTGGTCGGCGACCGCCGCGGCGGTGCGGAGCAGGGCGGTGGCGCCGAGCGCGTCGTCGAGGATCCGCGTGAGCCGGTCGCGCCAGTACCACTCGTGCGGCGTCCAGCGCGCGGCGTCGGCGAGCGACGGCTCCGCGTCGCCGAGCTCGGTCCGCAGCCGCGACAGGATCAGCTCGTCGTCGAAATGGTCGCGGCGCTTGCGCAGGTCGGGCACCCGGTCGCGCCTGCTCTGCGTCGCCAGCCGCCGCTCGCGCCTGGCGACGCCCGCGTGGTGCTCCAGCACCCGCGCCCACAGGTCCAGGATCAGGTCGAGCCGGCGCGGCCGCGGCACCGGCCGCAGCACCTGCCGGAGATGCTCCGCGAGGACGGACGGCGGACCGCCCGGGATGACGCCGGCGTCCTCGGCCGCCTCCAGCGCGAGGACCCGTTCCAGCTGCTCGGGCCCGAGGACGTCGCTGGCCGCGACCGCCAGATGCAGCGCCGCCCACCGGCCCTCGGCGACGGCCCGTCCGGCCGCAGAGCCGACCCGTTTCGTCACCGCCGGGCCGAACAGCGCCACCAGGAACCCGGCGCGGTCTCCTAGCTTGTGCGTGCCGTCGAGGCCGACGACGCGCAGGGCCGCGAGGACGGCGTCGCGCTGGTCGCCGCGCGCGCCGTCCAGCCGTGCGGACCGGAAGCCGCCGCCGAGGTCCACGCCCGCGCCCGCCGCCACCGCTCCCCCGGCCGCGACGAGCCGCGCCAGTTCCGCGACGGCGTGCGCGACGTCCTCGCCGGCGGCGCCGTCCGGCCCGAGCGCGACGGCCTCGCCGGGGCGTCCGCCCGCGCCGTCCGGCGGCAGCCTGACGGGGCCCGCGGGCCGCGCCGTCCACGCGCACACACCCGAGGCCACGACACCGCCCGCGAGCCTGATCTTCACCCGCACCATCATCCAGGCCCGGACGGCCGCGGCCAACGGAGTTTCCGGCGGGCCCGGCCCGGCGCGGGGCTCGGCCCGGCGCGGGGCTCAGCCGGGCCGGGTCAGGTCCGTGTATCCGTGTGCGACGAGACGCTCCGCCGCCCGGGCGTAGGCGGCGGGGTCGGCGGGGAGGCCGGTGGCGAGGCCGTCCACGTACCGGTTGTACATGCAGAACGCGGCGGCGATGAGCACGGTGTCGTGGATCTCCACGTCGGTGGCGCCCTCGGCGCGAGCCGCGCCGACGTGCGCCTCGCCGACCTCCCTGCCGCCCCGTGCGGCGGCGGCGGCGATCGCCAGGAGGGCGCGGAGCCGTCCGCCGACGGGCGCGGCGTCCAAGTCGGCGTGCACCTGCTGGACAAGCGCCATGCCGCCGGGCAGCTGCGCGGCCGCGCACGCCCCATGGGTCGAGGCGCAGAAGCGGCAGCGGTTCAGCTCCGACACGTACGCCGCGATCAGCTCCCGCTCACCGCGCTTCAGCGGGCCCGGGCCCCGCAGGAGAGTCTCTGCCAGCTCGCAGAGCGGGCCCGCCGTTGCCGGCCGGAACCGGAGCAGGGACGGGAGCCCGGGAACGGCGTCGTCCAACTCGATGTGCGCCAAGGGGGGCCGCCTCTCTGTAGGGACGTTCACTACGCGACGTGCCCGCAGGCCCGGTCGAGCGCGCGGGTCACGGCTTCGGGGTCGTAGGACGGGAGCACGGCGGCGAGATGGCCGTCCGGGCGGACGACATGGACGGTGTCCGGTCCCGCGTGCAGGGCCGACCGCAGGACGCCTTCGGCGTCGATGTCGTCCAGCGCGTGGACGCGGTGCGGGACGTCGGTCGGAAGTGATTCCGCGGCGTGGCGCCTCGCGGTCAGGACGACGAACGCGGTGCCGAGCAGGCGGCGCAGCCGAGTGGGCTCGCCGGAGACGACGCACGGGCCGTCGGGGCAGATCACGCCCGGCACCGGCGGTCGGACGGCCCCCGGCTCGCGCGGGAAGTCGTCCAGGGGGCGGGCGGGCGGCGTCGTCAGCGGCGAGTCCAGGTACCAGTACGGCTCGGCGAGGCGGCCCGAGTCGATGGTGGTGCGGGCGGCGGGGTCCGTCCTGGCCGTCTCGAGGGCCTCCTGGCGGCGGGCGCGCTGCGCGGGCGTGTGCGGGACGAGGAACTCCATCGTCCGGGTGGTGACGCGGAGGTTCTCGCCCGCCGCCGCCCGCCGCTCGGCGTCGTAGCTGCGCAGCAGGCCCTCGGGCGCCCAGCCGCGCCGGACGAACGCGAGCTTCCACGCGAGGTTCTCCGCGTCCTGGACGCCCGAGTTCAGGCCCCGCGCGCCGAACGGCGCGTAGAGGTGGGCGGCGTCCCCGGCGAGGAACGCGCGGCCGGACGCGAACGTCGCGGCCCGCCGCTCGTGGAACCGGTACACGCTGGCCCACACGATCTCGTACGGGACGTCCCCGACGATCTTCCGGATGCGGGCGTCCAGCGCCCCGGACGCGCGTTCGGCGTCGAGGTCGTGGTCGGCGGGGACCTGCCAGTCGATGCGCCACGTCCCGTCCGGGCACTGGTGGAGGAGGACCTGCCGCCCGGGGTTCCACTCCGGGTCGAAGAAGAACCGCCGCTCGCTCGGGAACGGCAGCTCCGCCCGGATGTCGCAGATGAGGAACTTGTCGGCGAACGTGCGCCCGGGGAAGGCGATGCCGAGCATCCGCCGGACGGCGCTGTGCCCGCCGTCCGCGCCGACCGCGTGGCTGCCGCGGACGGTCCCGCCCGCGTCCACCTCGACGCCGCGTCCGTCATGGTGGAGCCCGCACACGGGACGCCCGTACCGGACGTCGGCGAGCGGCTCGGCGTCGGCGAGGTCGCGCAGCCACGCCTCGACCTCCGCCTGCGAGACGTTGATCCACGGCGGCACGGCGCTCCGCCCGGCCTCGGGGAACGTGACGGAGAACAGCTCCTCGCCGCGGTAGTAGGTGCGGCCGGTCGTCCACGTCACCCCGCGTTCGATCATCGGCTCGGCGCAGCCGACCCGGTCGAGGACGTCGAGGACGTCCCGCTGGAAGCAGATCGCCTTGGACCCGGACGGGTCGCGCCGCGCCGCCGCCTCCAGCACCACGCTAGGCACGCCGTGCCGGGCCAGCAGCAGCGCGGTGACCAGGCCGACCGGTCCGGCGCCGACGATCACGACCGGTTCGCCGTCACTCCAGGAGCTCACGTCTGAGATGGTGCGCCGCCCGCCCGCCGCGCGTAAAGGCGTCCACGCCGGACGGGCCGATTCGTGCCCGGCGCGCGGGCGGCTCATGGCCGGGGGCGGCCATGTTCGATCAAGCCGGGGCGGGGGCGTGCGCACAATGACGTATGGCTCCCCACCGCACGCCGACCCGGCGGGAGTTCGGCAGGGCGGGCGCGGCGGCGCTCCTCCTCGCGGGGGGCGCGTACGGCGTGCGCGGGCTCGCCGGCCTGTGGTCGGACCTGTCGGTGCGCCGGCCCTCGACGCCGTCGCTGATCGCGTTCGCGGTGCTGCTGACGGTCGCGGCGGCGCTGGTGGCCGCCGCCCTGCACAGGCGCCGTGAGCCGGTCTCCGTCCGCCGGCCGCACGCCGGTCTCGTGCTCCTGGTCGTGGGACTGCCGATCGCGGTGATGTGCATCGCGTTCACCCTCCCCAGGACGGAGAAGGTGCCGAAGCCGAAGCCGAAGCTGGAGCCGGGACGGCCGTCCGCCCCGTGGACGGTCAGCTGGCCGGTCGTCGCGGCCGTCCTCGCCCTCGCCGTGATCGCGCTGGTGGCCTGGACGGTCGTCCGGCGCCGCCTGAGCAGGCTTCCGGTACCCGCCGCGCCGCCTCCGCCGGACGGGTTCGAGGAGGCGGCGGCCGCCGGGAGCCGGGCGCTCCGGTCCACCGGCGATCCCCGGGCCGCCGTCATCGCCTGCTACGCCGCGATGGAGGGCGTCCTGGCGGAGGCGGGCGCCGCGCCGCTCGACAGCGACACCCCGGCCGAGGTGCTGGCGCGCGCCTCCGGCTCGGGCCTGGACGGGCTGGACGCCGCGACCGCGCTGACCGCCCTGTTCACCGAGGCCCGCTACAGCGTCCACCCGGTGACCGAGCGGCACCGGGCGGAGGCGCTGGCCGCGCTGGAGTCGCTGCGCGCGCGGAGCCGGGCATGAGGGCCGCCGCGCTGGTGGCGGCGGCCGTGTGCGGGCTCGCCGCCGTCCACATCGTCGCCGGGACGCCGGGCGTGCTGGCGCTGGCCGCCGGGCTGGCGGTCCTCGGGCTGCTCGCCGCCCTGGCGCGGATCCCGGCCGCGCCGCCGTCCCGTCCGGCCGCGCTCCGCACGCGGGACGAACCAGACGAGCTCCGCGAGTACCCCTCGTACCGCCGGGTCCGCGAGGCGGTGTCGTGGGCGCCGGTGTCCGCCCGGCACTACGACTCGGTGACCCGGCCGCTGCTCGTGCGGCTCGTCGCCGCCGCGCTGGCCGAGCGGCACGGCGTCGACGTCCACCGGGAGCCCGCGCGGGCCAGGGAGCTGGTCGGCGAGGACGTGTGGCCGCTCGTCGACCCCGGCCGTCCCGGCTCCGGCGGCCCGTCCGCGCCCGGCCCGGGACTGGCCGACCTGCGGACCGTCGTGAACCGACTGGAGGAACTGTGGACGGACGACTGACCATCGACTCGCCCGCCGCCGCGGCGGCGCGCTGCCGGGACGTGCTCGACGAGGTCGAGAAGGCCGTCGTCGGCAAGCGCGCCGCGGTCGAGCAGGTGATGACGGGGATCCTCGCGTCCGGCCACGTACTGATCGAAGACCTGCCGGGCCTCGGCAAGACGCTGCTGGCCAGGACGTTCGCCGCCGTCCTCGGGCTGGACTTCGCGCGCGTCCAGTTCACCCCGGACATGCTGCCCGCCGACCTGACCGGCGCGGCCGTCTACGACCCCCGCACCTCGGACGTGGTGTTCCGGCCCGGCCCGGTGTTCACGCAGTTCCTGCTGGCGGACGAGATCAACCGGACGCCGCCGAAGACGCAGGCCGCGCTGCTGGAGGCCATGGAGGAGCGGCAGGTCAGCGCGGACGGCGAGAGCCGCCCCCTGCCCAGCCCCTTCATCGTGCTGGCGACCGACAACCCCATCGAGTACGAGGGCACCTATCCGCTGCCGGAGGCGCAGCTCGACCGGTTCGCGCTGCGGATCCGGCTCGGCTACCTCGACGCCGTCCAGGAGAGCGAGATGATCTCCCGGCGGCTGTCGCGGGGCGCGGCGCCGCCCGTCCTGCGCGCGCTGGCCGGGCCGGGCGACGTGCTCGCCATGCGCGAGTGCGTCGAGCGCGTGCACGTCGACGAGGCGATCGTCCGGTACGCGGTCGCGATCTCGGCGGCGACGCGCGCACACGCCAAGATCACGGTCGGGGCGAGCTCGCGGGCGACGCTCGGCGTCGTCCAGCTCGCGCGGGCGCACGCGCTGCTCGCTGACCGCGACCACGTGCTGCCGGAGGACGTGAAGGCCGTCGCGGTCCCGGGTCTCGCGCACCGGCTCGTGCTGCAGCCGGAGATGTGGGTCCGGCAGGTCAGCGGCGAGTCCCTGGTCACCGAGATCCTCGGCCAGGTCCCGGTGCCGCGCGCCGCGGACCAGCCGGCGTGAGCGAGCTGACCTGGCGGCCCGCGCCGGTGGCGAACGGCCTGGCCACGCTCGCGGTGCTGGCGGGCCTGGCGGCGCTGCTGCTGGCCCGCCCGAACCTGCTGCTCCTGGCCGCCCCGCCGGTCGGGGTGCTGGCCGCCGGTCTAGCGGCGCGGCGCCCGGGGACCGTCACCCTGCGGACGACGGAATGCCCCCGGCGGTGCTTCGAGGGCGACGCCCTCGAAATCACCGTCACCGCCGACGCCGGCGGCCCGGTGGACGAGATCGCACTCCGCCTCGACCATGCGCCGGCGTTCGGCGTCGACGTCACCGCCTACGTCGAGGACCACGCCGCCGGGACCGCGCGGGCCACGTTCGTCCTACGTCCCGGATACTGGGGCCGCCACCGGCTGCCCCGCGTGGTCGTCGACTGCCGCAGCCGCTACCGCGTCGCGCGGGCCCTGGCGGCGCTGTCGCTCGGCGACATCAGCGTCTATCCCGCCGGGCCGCCCGTCCGGCCCAGGCTCGTCCCGCTGGACCTGCCGCGGCGGCTCGGCGACCACGTCGCCCGCGCCGCCGGGTCCGGGATGGAGTTCGCGGGCATCCGCCCCTACCTGCCGGGCGACCGGGCGCGGGACGTGAACTGGAAGGCCAGCGGGCTGCGCGGACGGCTGCACGTCACGACGCGGGCCGACCAGCGGCAGGCCGAGATCGTCCTCGCCCTGGACGCCTACACCGACCTCGGCGACCCCGACCGTCCTCCAGCCCCCACCCACCGCCAATCAAAGGACGAGCTCCGCTCGCGCCAGACGCTGCTCGACCGCGCGGTGCGGGGGGCGGCGGCGGTCGCGACGGCCTACCTGCGCGGCGCCGACCGCGTCGGGATCGTCGTGTTCGGCGGCGAGCTGCGCTGGCTCGCGCCCGGCCAGGGCGAGCACCACTTCTACCGGCTCGCCGAGGCCGTCATGGACGCCCGCAGCCTCGGCGCCGACCTCGGCTCCGACCTGGCGGGCGACCTCCGCCGGGCGCCGCGGTCCGCGCTGCCGCCCGGCGCGCTGGTGATCGTGTTCTCGCCGCTGCTGGACGACCGGGCGGTGCGCACCGTCCAGGACCTCCGCCGCCGCGGCACGCCCGTCGTCGTGGTCGACACCCTCGACCGGGAGCCGCCGGGCGGCGGCCGCGAGGAGTACCTGGAGCTGTCCCTGCGGCTGTGGCGGCTCGACCGCCGGGCGCTGCGGGCCGGGCTCGCCGACCTCGGCGTGCCCGTGGTGCCGTGGACGCCCGAGGACTCGCTGGACGTCGTCGTCGGGTCGTTCGGGCACCGGATCTCGGGGAGGCACTCGTGAACCCGCTCCGGCCCGGGGCGACGACGGTGTTCGCGCTGGCCGCCGTGCTGGCCTGCGCGGCCTGGGACCCGGGCGTCCCGGCGGCGGCCGTCGTCGGGCTGCTGGTCACGGCGCTGCTGCTGCTCGCGGACTCCTCCGGCGCGTACGGCGGCGCGGGCCGCTACCTCCCGCCGCTGATCGCCGCCGGTTCCTGCACCGCGCTCGTCGCGGCCGTGCTCGTGCTGCCCGCCGCGTCCAGCGCCCTCGCCGTGGTCGCCGGGCTGGCGGCGCTCATCGCGGCGTACTGGCTGACGTACTCTGGCCGGCCGACGCACTCCGGGCGCGCTCGGCGGCCTCGGTGATCGTCCGCTCGGCGACCCCCTTGTCCTGCCAGCCCCGCACGTCGGTGCCCTTGCCCGGCTCCAGGCTCTTGTAGATGTCGAAGAAGTGGGCGATCTCGTCGAGGACGTAGTCGTGCACGTCCCGCAGGTCGCGGATCGCGGCGTAGCGGACGTCCCGCGCCGGCACGCTGAGGATCTTGGCGTCGGGGCCGCCCTCGTCGTGCATCCAGAACACCCCGACGCTGCGGACGGTGATCTCGCAGCCGGGGAACGTGGGCTCCTCCAGCAGGACCATGACGTCCAGCGGGTCGCCGTCCTCGGCGAGCGTGTCCGGGATGTAGCCGTAGTCGACCGGGTACTGCGTCGACGTGAACAGCATCCGGTCCAGCCTGATGCGGCCGAGCCGGTGGTCCATCTCGTACTTGTTGCGAGATCCGCGCGGGATCTCGACGATCATGTCGATGTCCATCCGTTCCCTCCCCGGGAGTGCCCTACCCGGCGGGGGCGGGCTTGATCGTCAGTGGGCGGCGGCGTCCCAGTCTGGCCCGGCTCCGATGGCGACGTCCAGGCCCACGATCAGCGGATAGGCGGTGGTCATGCCGTCGTGGACGATCTCCCGCACCGCGTCCCGCTCCCCCGGCGCGACCTCCAGGACGATCTCGTCGTGGACCTGGAGGAGCAGGCGGCTGCGCAGCCCGGCCGCGGTCAGCGCCGCGTCCACCCGCAGCATCGCGATCTTGACGATGTCGGCGGCGGAGCCCTGCACCGGCGCGTTCAGCGCCATCCGCTCCGCGGTCTCGCGGCGCTGCCGGTTGTCGCTGGTCAGGTGCGGCAGGTAGCGGCGGCGGCCGAGGATCGTGCGGGTGTAGCCGGTGCCGCGGGCCTCGGCGACGACGTGGTCGAGGTAGTCGCGGACGCCGCCGAGCCGCTCGAAGTAGGCGTCCATCAGCGGGCGCGCCTCCGCCATCGGGATGCCGAGCTGCTTCGCCAGCCCGAACGCCGACAGCCCGTAGGCCAGGCCGTACGACATCGCCTTGATCTTGCGGCGCATGTCCGGGGTGACGGCGCCGGGCGCGACCCGGAACACCTGCGCCGCCGTCGTGGTGTGCAGGTCCTCGCCGGACTCGAACGCGGCCAGTAACGTCGGGTCCCGCGACAGGTGCGCCATGACGCGCAGTTCGAGCTGCCCGTAGTCGGCGGTCAGCAGCGACTCGTAGCCGTCGCCGGGCGCGAACGCGCGGCGGATGCGGCGGCCCTCCTCCGTCCGGACGGGGATGACCTGCAGGTTCGGCTCGATGGACGACAGCCGCCCGGTGGCCGCGACCGTCTGCTGGAACGTGGTGTGGATCCGGCCGTCCGCGCCGATCTCCCTGATCAGCCCGGCCACCGTCGTGCGCAGCCGCGCCTGGTCGCGGTGCCGCAGCAGGATCTCCGGGAGGCCGTTGTCGGTCTGGGCGGCGAGCCAGGTCAGCGCGTCCACGTCGGTGGAGTGACCGGACTTGATCTTCTTGGTCTTCGGCAGCCCCAGCTCGTCGAACAGCACCTCCTGGAGCTGCTTCGTCGAGCCCGGGTTGAACGGGTGCCCGGCGATGCCGGCGGCGTCGGCGGCGGCGCGCTCCATCGCGGCGGCGAAGTGCTTCTCCAGCTCGTCCAGCAGGCCCGCGTCGACGTGGACGCCCGCACGCTCCGCGCGGGCCAGCACGCCGGACAGCGGCAGCTCGACGTCGCGCAGCACCTCGTCCATGCCGGTGGACGCGAGGTCCGCGGCGAACTTCCCGGCCAGGTCGAGGACGGCGCGGGCGTTCAGCATCAGCCCCGCCGCGCCCTCACCGGAGGGACGGCGCCCCAGATGCCGTCCGGCGAGGTCGGCGATGCCGTAGGCGGCGAGGCCGGGCAGGAGCAGGTACGCGGCCATCGCGGTGTCGGTGGCGACGCCGTCGAGGCTCCAGCCGCGCTCGCCCAAGACTCGCAGCAGCGACTTCACGTCGTGCAGCGCCTTCGGTCGGCCGGGGTCGGCCAGCCAGCCAGCGAACGCGCGCTCGTCGTCCTCGGTGAGCCGGGACGGCTCGAACGACGCGGCGTGGTCGCCGCCGGTCGCGAGCGCGATCCGGGTGATGTCGCCCTCGCCGCGCACCCACGTGTAGTCGGCGGCGAGCCCGGTCAGCCCGGTCGCGCGGGCCTGGAGCCAGCCCGCCAGCTCGCCCGGCTCCAGCTCGCGTCCCTGGATCGTCTCCGGCCCTGCTGTTCCCGATGCCGCGGCGGCCTCCGGCGGGCGGCCGCCGCCCGGGTCGGCGGCGAAGAGGCGCTGCCGGAGGCTGGCGTTGCGGAACTCCAGCTCGTCCAGCAGGGACGTGAACGCCGGCAGGTCGTAGGGCCGCCGCCGCAGGTCGTCCAGCCCGACCGGCAGGTCGAGGTCGCGGACGAGCTCGGTCAGCCGCCGGTTCAGCCGCACGGTGTCCGCCGCCGCGCGCAGCTTCTCGCCCGCCTTGCCCTTCACCTCGTCCGCGCGGTCCAGCAGCGCGGCGAGCGAGCCGAACTCGCGGACCCACTTCGCCGCCGTCTTCTCCCCGATGCCGGGGATGCTCGGCAGGTTGTCGGACGGGTCGCCGCGCAGCGCCGCGAAGTCCGGGTACTGCGCCGGGGTCAGCCCGTACTTCTCCGCCACCGCGGCGGGTGTGTAGCGGATCATCTCCGAGGCCGTCCGGTAGAAGTACAGGACGGTGACGTTCTCGCTGACGAGCTGGAGCACGTCCCGGTCACCGGTGATGATCAGGACCTGGAGGCCGTCCGCCTCGGCCTTGACCGTCAGGGACGCGATGACGTCGTCGGCCTCGTAGCCGGGCGCCCGCAGCACCGGCATGCTCATCGCGGCGAGGAACCGGTCCAGGACCTCCAGCTGGCTGCCGAATTCGTCCGGCGACTTCGCCCGGCCCGCCTTGTACTCGGGGAACGCCTCGGTGCGGAACGTCCGGCGCGACACGTCGAACGCGACGGCCGCGTGCGTCGGGCGCTCGTCGCGCAGCGCGTTGGCGAGCATGTTGGCGAACCCGTACACCACGTTCGTGGGCTGGCCCGCCGTGGTGCTGAAGTTCTCGACGGGCAGCGCATAGAACGCCCGGTAGGCCAGCGAGTGACCGTCCAGGAGCAGCAGACACAGCCGGTCTGTCGAGCGCAGCTCGTCCTTTGAATGGTGGCGGGTGGGGGCTGGAGGACGGTGCGACATGGTCACATCCTGGCATCCTGTCCGCGCCGAGGGGGCGCGCCCTAGCGGCGGGCGCGCCCCCCAGGTCAGATCCGGTGGGTCACCGGGTCGCGTAGTGGCCGATCTGGTCGGGCGTGGCGGGCTTGGCGGGCGCGTGCCGCCGGGCGAGCTCGTTGCCGTTGACGGTCAGGGTGCTGTGGGCGAAGAACTGGGTGATCGCTGCGGTGCCGTCGATCATCTGGTCGAAGCCCGTGAGGTCGACGTTGTCGTACCGGTCGCAGACCGAGTGGTAGCACGGGTCGTAGGCCACGCCGGCCTTGCCGCCGTACACCTTGGCCTGCTCGGCCGTCTTGATGCCCTCCGCGCCGGTGAACAGGCCCCCGGCGGGGATGCCCACGGTGATGAAGGCGTTGTAGTCCGACCGCCCGTTGAACGGCGACTGGTCGGAGGCCAGCTTCTTGCTCGCGAAGTAGTCGGCGAACGCCTTCTCGATCGCGCCGGACCCCGCGGGCGGCGGGACGGAGCTGCCGCCCGTGCTGTTGTCGCCGTCGTAGACGAACCGCACGAAGTTCGGCGAGCCGATCATGTCGAAGTTGAGGTTGAGCGCGATCTTGTCGCGCTCGGCCTGCGGGAGGTTGTCGACGTAGTACTGCGAGCCGAGCAGCCCCTCTTCCTCGGCGCCCCAGAACGCGAACCGCACCTTGTTGCGCAGCTGCTTGTTCCCGAGCTTGTTGATCTGCTTGGCCATCTCCAGCAGCGCCGCGGTGCCGGACCCGTTGTCGTTGATGCCGGGGCCCTCGATGACGCTGTCGTTGTGCGCGCCGACGACCACGACGTTGTCGGCGCGGCCGCGCGCGGTCTCGGCGATGACGTTGGCGGCCTGGCGCTTCTCGGTGAACGTGGCGGTCTTGACGTGCAGCGTGACGCCGCCGTTCTGCGCCTGCTGGACGAGCGCCTTCCCGACGGCGTTGGTCGGGCCGACCACCGGGACGCCGTACGGCTTCGTGAGCGTGCCCGCGACGGGACCCGGCTGGTCGGGCAGCTGGTAGATGACGACGGCCGCCGCACCCGCGGCGACGGCGTTGTCGGCCTTGACGGAGAAGAAGCATCCGCCGCGCTGGACCAGCGCGATGCGGCCCTTGGGGAAGCCCGCGAAGTCGTCGGCCTCGCAGCCGCTGCCCGCCCCGGTCGCGCCGGGGTCGACCGGGCTCGCGGCGGCCGTGACGTCGCCGGACCCGGAGTACTGCAGGGTCTGGTAGTCGGTTCCCGGCTCGAACGTCTTCTGCCCGGGAGCGGTCTGGGCGAAGGACGGCTCGGACACCTCTTGCCAGAAATCGAACTGGAACTGCTGGACCGTCGGGCTGTATCCGGCCCGTTTGAGCTGGTCCGCGAGGTACTTCACAGTGATCACGTTGCCGGGGAGTCCGGCGGCGCGGTTGCCGCCGTTGGCGTCCGAGATCTTCTGCAGGTTGTTTTGGTGGTGCCTGACGTTCTTGAGCGTGACGAGGGCGGCCAAATCGGCCTGACTCGGCGCCGCCTGGGCCGGGGCCGCCGCCAGGGTGGTCGCGGCGAGCGAAAGCCCGAGGAGCGTTGCTAGCGCGGCTCTGCGCATGACTCGGTCTCCGTTGGTGGGGGGACGAAGCATGCCGAAGCTTTGCATGCGACATTTCGCTACAACAAGCAGCAACTCTCACATATCGCGGCCGACATCGGCCTCGTCCGGAATCGGATAGTAAGCGATACGTCGCCGTCTGCACACTGAAACGCCCAGAGTTGTCCGAATTCGGTATCGCCTCTGGCTTTCCGCACGTCAGCGTCTATAAGCTCCGTGGGCTTCGGTGATGGCCGATTAATTTCATGGGAGTGAACCAGTGTCGAAGTCGGAGGCAGCAGGCGCGTCGCACGGTCGGTCGCGCACGTATCCGATCTGGCGCCGGATCGCCCTGCTCCTCGCGGTGCCGCTCACGGCGCTGTTCGTGCAGTGGGGCATCCCGGCCGCCGTCACGGTGTCCAACGCGCTCCAGCGGTTCGACTTCTCCACCGTGTACGACAACGTCGCCGTGCCGGCCACGACCGTCACCGAGACGCTGCAGGAGGAGCGGGCGGCCGCCGTCCGGTTCCTGCACCGGTTCAAGGTCGCCGACCGGCAGCGGTTCGGCGAACAGGTGGCCAGGACCGACGCCGCGGTGGCCGCGTTCCGCAAGCGGGCCCTGTCGTCCGGCACCAGGGACGCGATGGACGACACGATGACCACGCGGGTGCGCGAGCTCAGCGACGCCTACAACCACCTCGTGACGCTGCGGGAGCGGGTCGGCATCGGCGGCACCACGCCGCTCGGCGCCATCGACGGGTACAGCAAGGTCGCCGACATCACGATCCGGCTGCTGACCACGCTGGTGAGCATCGACGACCGGACCGTCTACCTGCACACGACCGCGCTGCTGCACAACTTCTGGTCCCGCGAGTTCATGCTGCGCGAGCACGCGCTGCTGTCCACGCTGAACGCCGGGCAGATGAGCACCTCCGACCGCGCGGCGTTCGCCGCCTGGTCCGAGGCCCGCATCCAGTACTTCGAGCTCGGCCGCGCGCAGGCCTCCGGCGACATCGCCCAGATCATGTACGATCTTGCGAACTCGGGGGAGTTCACTGCGTATACGACGCTGGAGAACAATGTCGTGAACAACGGCATCGTCCCCGACCCGGGCGAGTGGCGCGCCACGATCGACGCGCTGACACCGGCGTGGTCGAAGGCCGCCGCGAAGGCGGAGACCGTGGTGAGCGACGACGACGTCAAGCCCGCCGGACGCCGGATCATGCTCGGGTTCCTCCTGATCGGCGTCGTCGGGCTGCTGGGCGTGGTGGCCTCGGTCGTCCTGTCGCTGCTGTTCGCGCGGCGGCTCAGCGCCGAGCTGCGCGAGCTCCAGGAGTCGGCGCAGCGGCTGGCCAACGAGCGCCTGCCGCGGGTCGTGGCCCGGCTGCGCCGCGGCGAGCAGGTGGACGTGGAGGCCGAGTCGCCGGCCCCGACGACCGGAAGGACGAAGGAGGTCGCCCTGGTCGGCGAGGCGTTCGGCACCGTCCAGCGGACCGCGGTCGCCACCGCCGTCGCCGAGTCCGACCTGCGCGCGAGCATCAACCGGGTCTTCATCAACCTGTCCTGGCGGAGCCAGTCGCTGCTGCACCGCCAGCTCCGCCTGCTCGACCAGATGGAGCGGCGCGCCGCGGGGCCCGAGGAGCTCGACGACCTGTTCCGCCTCGACCACCTCACCACCCGCATGCGCCGGCACGCCGAGGGCCTGGTCATCCTCGCCGGGTCGCCGACCGTCCGGGCCTGGGACCACCCGGTCGCCGCGGAGGACGTCGTCCGCGCCGCGGTCGCCGAGATCGAGGACTACACGCGGGTGGAGCTCACCGGCGCCTCGTCGGTCGCCGTGACCGGCGACGTCGTCGCCGACATCATCCACCTGCTCGCCGAGCTGATCGAGAACGCGGCGGTGTTCTCCCCGCCCACCACCGAGGTGACCGTCAAGGTCGAGACCGTCGCCAACGGCCTCGCCGTCGAGGTCATCGACCGCGGCATCGGCCTGCACCCCGACGAGCTGGACGAGCTCAACCTGCGGCTCGAAGGCGCCGGCGAGTTCGACCTGATCGACACCGAGCGCCTCGGGCTGTTCGTCGTCGCGCGCCTGGCCGCCAGGCACGGGGTCAAGGTGTCGCTCCAGCCGTCGGCGTACGGCGGCACGACGGCGGTCGTCCTCGTCCCGCACGCGCTGGTGACGCTGGACGACGACCTGGCGCGCGGCGGCCCGATCCCGGGCACGGCCCGCACGATGGTCACCGCCATGGCGACCGCCGACGGACCGCAGCGGCTCGGCCGCCCGGACCGCCCGGCGATCACCGGCTCGGTCGTCCGCCCGCGCCCGGACGAGACGCAGGAGGACCCGCGGGACGAGCCGCCCGCCGGACCGCCGCCGATCGTGTCGTCGCCCGCGCCGTGGTTCGACGACGCCCCGTACGAGCAGGCCGCGCCCCAGTACGACCAGGCGCCCTCGCTCGACCCGCCCACCGTCGAGTTCGAGCGCCCCGCCGCGTCCTTCGACCAGGCCGCGCCGCCGTACGACCAGACACCGCCGTACGACCAGACACCGCCGTACGACCAGAGACCGCCGTACGACCGGACACCGCCGCATGGAGGCCCGCCGCGCCAGCCCGCCGGGGACGAGGAGCCGGCCGAGGTGGAGTCCAGCGAAGTCACCGGCAGGCTGCCGCGGCGCGTGCGCCAGAGCAGCCTCGCCCCACAGTTGCGCAGGGGCCCCGCGCCCCAGCGCGCGGAGCCCGCCGACGTCGCCGTGCCGGACGACGACTTCGACGAGCCGAGTCCAGAGTTCAGCCGCGCCCTGATGTCCTCACTACAGTCGGGGTGGTTGCGCGGCAGGGTGGCCGACGATGAACCGGACGATCCCGGTCCACGCGATGAATGGGGGGAACGATGACGCAGCACGGCCACGCATCCGGCGAGCTCGACTGGCTGCTCGAAGACCTGGTGCAGCGGGTCGGGGAGGTCCATCAGGCGGTCCTGCTGTCCAGGGACGGCCTGGTCATGGGCGCGTCGAGCGGCGTCACCCGCAAGGACGCCGAGTTCCTCGCGGCGCTGTCGTCGGGGTTCCACAGCCTCGCCAACGGCGCCCGCGAGCACTTCAAGGCCAAGCAGGTGCGGCAGACGGTCGTCGAGCTCGACGGCCTGCTGTTCTTCGTCATGCCGGCCGGAAACGGGAGCTGCCTCGCGGTGCTGAGCGACGCGGGCGGCAACGCCGGGCTGGTCGCCTACGAGACGACCATGCTGATCAAGCGGGTGCGGCGGCACCTGGCGACGTCGCCGCGCGCCGCGGCCGAGTCGCAGGACCCGACGCTCCGCTCGGGCGCCTCGGGCTGAGCCTGCCGTGGAGACTCCGAGAGAACGCTGGGTCGGGCAGGACGCGGGCCCGATCGTCCGGCCGTACGCGGTGACCCGGGGGCGCACCCGCCCCCGGGGGATCGTCATCGATCTGGTGACCATCCTCGTCGCCACCGGCCGTACCCCCGGCGACCAGGTGTGGCTGTCCCGCGAGCAGCGGCGGCTGCTGGAGCTGTGCCGGCGTCCTTCCACGCCGGCCGACCTGGCCTCGGAGATCGACCTGCCGTTCCGCGTCGTGCAGATCCTGCTGGAGGACCTGCACCAGTACGGACTGATCGAGGAGACGACCCGCACCGAGCAGCCCGACCGCCCCGACCCTCGAATCCTGATGAGAGTGCTCGATGAACTTCGCCGCCTTTGACAGCGCCTCGGACGAAGTCCCGGGGGTCTGGGGGTCCGCCCCCAGAGAAAGCACGGCCGGCACTTCGGGCGAGCCCCGGGGGGTGTGGGAGCCCGCTCCCAGGAACGAGCCCGCGCCGTACGCGGCGCCGGTCGCGGCCCCGGCCCCGGCCGTGGCGCCGTTCGGGCAGGACGCCGACGTCCCGCTGCACACGCTGAAGATCCTGGTGGCCGGCGGCTTCGGCGTCGGCAAGACGACGCTCGTCGGCGCGGTGAGCGAGATCCGCCCGCTGCGCACGGAGGAGACCCTCACCGACGCCTCCGTCGGCGTGGACGACCTCGGCGGCGTGGAGCAGAAGACCACCACGACCGTCGCGATGGACTTCGGGCGGCTGACGTTCTCCGGCGGCGTCCGGCTGTACCTGTTCGGGACGCCGGGCCAGGAGCGGTTCTGGTTCATGTGGGACCAGATCTCCTACGGCGCGGTCGGCGCGATCGTGCTGGTCGACACGCGGCGGCTCACCACGAGCTTCGCGTCCATCGACTTCTTCGAGCAGCGGCGGATCCCGTTCGTCGTCGCCGCCAACGTGTTCGACGGCGCCCGCCGCTACCGGGTCGAGGAGATCCGCGACGCGCTGGACGTCGACCCGAACGTCCCGGTCATGCTGTGCGACGTCCGGCACCGGGACACGGCGAAGGGCGTCCTCGTCGCGCTGGTCGAGCACGCCCTCCAGTCGTCACGGCGCTAGCCCCGGACGCTCCGGGCGCTCCGGGCGCTCCCGGAGGGCCATCCTGGCGACGATGAGGGACGCGAGCGCGGCGTAGGCGGCGGAGTCGTCCAGGCCCGTCTGCGCCTTGATCTCGCCGCGGTGGATCGACTCCATGACCTGCCCGGCGACGGCCCCGACGAACGCCGCGTCCGGCGCCGCGTCCCGCTCCGGCGACGCCTCCCGGACGAGGCCCTGCACGCGCCGCACGGCGAACCGCGTGTTCCGCTTGTAGATCTCGCGGGCGGGCGCGAACGCGTCCAGGTCGGCGAAGAACGCGGGCGAGGCGGGCGCGAGCTGATCGGAGATCGCGCGCAGGTACGCCCCGACCCGAGCCCGCGGATCGGCGTCCGCGGCGCTGGTCTCCAGCGCGGCTTCGACGCGTTCGGTCGCGCGGCGGAAGAACGCGCGGACGACGGCCACGATGATCTGCTCCCGGCTGGCCGCGACGGAGTAGAGCGTGCTCTTCGAGCAGCGCAGCTCGGCGGCCAGGTCCGCGACGCTCATGCCGGCGAAACCGCGGTCGAGGAAGACGTCCATGAGCCGGTCGACGAGGGCCTCGCGCCGCCTGGACGCCCGGGTGGCGCGGGCCCGTACCCGTTCGTCGACCGAGGTCATGACCGGAACGGTACCAAAACGGGTTCGCGGGTACTGCTCTTGGTACTGTGAGGGCGCCGAAAGGAGCCGCCCATGCCCGCCACCCGGCATCTCCCCACGTCCGAGGCCGAGGACCTCCTCGCGCTCGCCCGCGAGATCGCGGCGAAGGAGCTGGCGCCGCGGGCCGCCGACGCCGAGCGCGCCGGGACGTTCCCCCGCGAGGCGTTCACGACGCTGGGCCGGGCCGGGCTGCTGACGCTGCCGTACCCGGAGGAGTTCGGCGGCGGCGACCAGCCGTACGAGATCTACCTGCAGGTCCTGGAGGAGATCGGCGCGGCGTGGGCGAGCGTCGGCGTGGGCGTGAGCGTCCACGCGCTGTCCTGCTTCCCGCTGTTCGCCTACGGGACGGACGAGCAGCGCGCCCAGTGGCTCCCCGACCTGCTGTCCGGCGAGCGGCTCGGCGCGTACTGCCTGTCGGAGGCCCACGCCGGGTCCGACCCGGCGGCGATGCGGACCAGGGCCGTCCGGGACGGCGACGCCTACGTCCTCAACGGCGCGAAGGCGTGGACGACGCACGGCGGCAAGGCCGACTTCTACACCGTCATGGCGCGCACGTCCGACGACGGCGGGCGCGGCATCTCCTGCTTCCACGTCCCGGCCGGCACGCCGGGCCTGGAGTTCGACCGGCCCGAGGACAAGATGGGCCTGATGGGGTCGACGACGGCGACGGTCAGGTTCGTGGACGCCCGCGTCCCGGCCGGCAACCTGGTCGGCCGCGAGGGCGAGGGCCTGTCGATCGCGCTCGCGGGCCTCGACGCCGGACGGCTCGGCATCGCGGCCGTCGCCACCGGCCTGTCCCAGGGCGCGCTCGACACGGCCGTCGCCTACGCGAAGGAGCGGGAGGCGTTCGGCCGCGCGATCATCGAGCACCAGGGCCTCGCGTTCGTGCTCGCCGACATGGCGGCCGCGATCGAGTCGGCGCGCGCCACGTACCTGTCGGCGGCGCGGCTCAAGGACGCGGGCCGCCCCTACGGCCGCGAGGCGTCGATCGCCAAGCTGGTCGCGACCGACAACGCGATGAAGGTGACGACGGACGCCGTCCAGGTCCTCGGCGGCGCCGGCTACACCCGCGACTTCCCCGTCGAGCGCTACATGCGCGAAGCCAAGGTCATGCAGATCTTCGAGGGCACCAACCAGATCCAGCGCCTCGTCATCTCCCGCCACCTCGCCCGCTGATCCGGCGGCGGCCCGTCCGCACGCGATACTGGACGGGTCCGCCACCGGGTTCAGGGAGGCAACGGATGGCCGGAGCCGGCGAGAACGCGAGGCCCGGTCCGCCCCTGCCAGGTGAGGTGGAGGGTCCGCCCCCACGAGGAACCGAGCCGGTGTTCCGGCGGCGGCGCGAGCTCGGCGCGGCCAGCGCCCGGTCGCTGCTGCTGACCGTGCTGGGCGAGTTCGTCCTCCCCGGCGGCGAGCCTGTCTGGACGGCCGCGTTCCTGCGCGCCCTCGGGCTGCTCGGCGTGGAGGAGAAGGCCGTCCGGCAGGCGCTGGCCCGCAGCGCCACCGAGGGCTGGCTCGCCGGCGAGCGCCGCGGCCGCCGCACCGCCTGGCGGCTGACCCCGTCCGGGGAGCGGCTCCTCACCGACGGCACCGAGCGCATCTGCGGCTTCGGCCGGCCGTCCGGCGGCTGGGACGGGCGGTGGCTGGTGGTCCTCGCCACCGTCCCGGAGACCAGCCGCAGGCTCCGGCACCTGCTGCGGACGCGGCTCGCCTGGAACGGGCTCGGCAACCTCTCCCCCGGCGTGTGGGTCAGCCCGCACCCGGAGCGGGAACCCGAGGTGCGCGAGGTCCTCGCCGAGATCGGCGTGGCCGGCACGTCCACTCTGTTCGTCGGGCGGCTCGGCGACCTGGCCGAGGCGCGGCGCGTGGCCCGGCAGGCGTGGGATCTGGCCGAGATCGAGCTGGCCTACGCGGACTTCCTCGACGCCGTCCGCGGGCTGCGTCCCGCCGACGATCCCGGCACGTTCGTGGCGCACACCAGGCTCGTCCAGGAATGGCGCCGGTTCCCGTTCCTCGACCCCGACCTGCCGGCCGAGCTGCTGCCGGACGGCTGGAGCGGCTCCCCCGCCTCCGTGCTCTTCCACGAGCGCCACGAGCTGTGGCGTCCCGTCGCCGACCGCCAGTGGAAGGCCCTCGCGGACGCCTGAGACGGGCGGCAAGTGTAGGAGGCGAGCCCGGGGGAACCCGGAGAAGCGTCGGCGCCGCGGTTGGGAGGTCCGGGATGGGCGGTCTGGTGGGACGGAATCTGCTCGCCGGGGCCGAACCCGACACGCCCGCGGACGCGGGCCGTCCCGATCCGCCGCCGCGGATGGGGTTCTTCACCGACACGTCCGTGTGCATCGGGTGCAAGGCGTGCGAGGTGGCGTGCAAGGAGTGGAACGCCGTCCCCGAGGACGGCCTGGAATTCACCGGCATGTCCTACGACAACACGCAGGGCCTGGGCGCCGACACCTGGCGGCACGTCGCATTCATCGAGCAGAACAAGCCTATGGGCAACGCCGAGACAGGCGTCGACCACGGCGACGGGGACGGCACCACGGACTTCCGGTGGCTGATGGCGTCCGACGTCTGCAAGCACTGCACGCACGCCGCCTGCCTGGACGTCTGCCCAACCGGTTCGCTGTTCCGCACCGAGTTCGGCACCGTCGTCGTCCAGGAGGACATCTGCAACGGGTGCGGGTACTGCATTCCCGCCTGCCCGTACGGCGTCATCGACCAGCGCAAGGGCGACGGCCGGGCGTGGAAGTGCACGATGTGCTACGACCGGATCGGCGTCGGCATGGAACCGGCGTGCGCGAAGGCGTGCCCGACCGACTCCATCCAGTACGGCCCCCTGGACGAGCTGCGCGAGCGGGCCGCCCTGCGCGTCGACCAGCTGCACGACCTCGGCGTCGACGACGCCCGCCTGTACGGACACGACCCGGACGACGGCGTCGGCGGCGACGGCGCATTCTTCCTCCTCCTGGACGAGCCGGAGGTGTACGGCCTCCCGCCGGACCCCGTCGTCACCACCCGCGACCTGCCGTCCATGTGGAAGCACGCGGGCCTGGCGGCGGCCACGCTCCTCGGCGGGCTCGCCGCCGTCTTCGCCGTCCACGGCCGCGCGGGAGGCGCACGATGAGCACGTCCGACGTCGGCAAGGGCGGAATGCGGGGCGAGCGGCCGGGCCGTGAGGCGCAGGTCGGCAGGGGCCCGCGGCGGCGCGGCCGGAGGCGCGGCAAGCACCGGGGCGAGAAGGCGATGGTGCCGGACGCCGAGTTCACGTCCTACTACGGCAGGCCGATCCTGAACCCGCCGGTCTGGAAGGCGTCCGACGTCGCCGCGTACTTCTTCCTCGGCGGCCTGGCCGGGGCCGGTTCGACGCTGGCCGCGGGCGCGCAGCTCACCGGGCGTCCCGCCGCCGCGCGGGCGCTGAAGGTCTCGTCGCTGGCCGCCATCGCCGGGTCGACGGCCGCGCTGATCCACGATCTCGGACGGCCCGAGCGGTTCCTCAACATGCTGCGGGTGATGAAGCCGACCTCGCCGATGAGCATGGGCTCGTGGCTGCTGGCCGCCTACGGTCCCATGGTGGGCGGCGCGGCCGTCCTGGACGTGACCGGGCTCTTCCCGCGCCTCGGCGCGGCGGCCACCGCCGGGGCGGGCGCGCTCGGCCCGGCCGTCGCCGCGTACACCGCCGCGCTGGCCGCCGACACGGCGGTGCCCGCCTGGCACGAGGCCCACCGCGAGCTGCCGTTCGTGTTCGTGGGCTCGGCGGCGGCGGCCGCGTCCGGCATGGCGCTGATCGCGGCCCCGGTCCGCGAGACCGGGCCGATGCGGACGGCGGCGGCCCTCGGCGCGGGGCTGGAGCTGGCGGCCGCGAAAACGCTGGCGCGTCGAGCCGGGCTGGCCGCCGAGCCGTACAAGGAGGGTGAGGCCGGCCGGTTCGTGCGCGCGGGTGAGTTCCTGTCGGTCGCGGGCGCCGCCGGGGGCGTCCTGCTCGGCGGGCGCGGCCGCACGGCGGCGGCGCTCAGCGGGGCGGCGCTCCTGGCGGGCTCGGCCTGCACGCGCTTCGGCGTCTTCCACGCCGGGATGCGGTCGGCGGGGGACCCCAAGTACACCGTGATCCCGCAACGGGAGCGGCTCCGCGCCGCCGCTGGATAGTCTGGCCCCTCACCGCAGGCGCAGGAGAGGGGCCGTCCCGTGCCCGGTCAGGTCGCCGCCGAGAGGGTGCGCATCATGGACGCCGCGTACCGGTGCCTCGCGGACGCGCGCGGCGCCCCCGTGTCCATCACCGAGATCCTGACGGCGGCGGGGTTATCGACAAGGGCGTTCTACCGGCAGTTCGAGTCCAAGGACGCGCTGCTGCTGGCGATGTTCCGGCGCGACAGCACGCGGGTGATGGCCGAGCTGCGGGAGGTCGCCGCGTCCGCCGCGTCCCCGGCCGAGGCGCTGGGCGGGCTCATCGCGGGGATGCTCGCCATCACCGCCGACGAGCGCCGCCGCAGGCGCGTCCTCGCGCTCACCTCGGGCGAGGCGACCCGTGCCCGCGGCTACGCCGGGGAGCGCGGGCGCGTCATGGCCGAGCAGGAGGCGGTCATCGCCGAGATCCTCGCGGCCGGGCGCGCGGACGGCTCGTTCCCGCTGGCCGATCCCGGCCAGGACGCGCGGTTCGTCCGCGCCGCGCTCGGCCAGGCGTTCGAGGACCAGATGGCGGGCACCGCCGACGCCACCGCCGCCGAGACGGCGGCGCGGCTCACGGGGTTCGCGCTGCGAGCCCTGGGCGCGAACCCGCACCGCTGATCGGGCCCGAACGCGCCGGTCAGGCCGCGGACTCGGGCTTCTCGCCCGGCCGCCAGTAGACCGCCAGCAGGAGCGCGGCGCCGAGCCCGCCGGCGAGCGCGGCGATCGCGAGGCCCGGCCAGCCGGCCAGGTCGTCCGCCACCCCGAGCGCCCGGTCGAGCGAGACCGCGCCGCCGCCGAGCGCCCCCACCGCGCACGCCACCAGGATGATCATGACGACGTACTCGTAGCCCTGGCCCGGCCGGAAGATGAAGAACCCGTTCCGCAGGTGGGCGGTGACGAACGCGACCGCCATCGTGCCGACCGCGCCCGCCGCGGCGAGCGGAGTGAGCAGCCCGAGCAGCAGCAGGACGCCGGCGCCGAGCTCGGTGCCGGTGGCCATCAGGGCGTGCAGCCTGCCAGGCCGCAGCCCGATCGACTCGAACCAGCCCGCCGTGCCCTCGATCCTGCCGCCGCCGAACGCGTGGTTCCAGCCGTGGGCGACGAGCGTGCCGCCGACGGACACCCGCAGGACGAGGGACGCGATGTCGGCGCCCGCGGCGTCCACAGCCATGTACGGCCCCTTTCCCGCGCGGGGAGGTCGCGTCCCCGCGCACCGGTCCCGGACAAGGTACAGGGCGCCCGGTTATCCCGCGCATCGTGGGGCAGATCACAGAAATCGTGGGCCAGATCACAGGAATCGGGCTCTGGATCGCGTCACATTCCGGGGTGCCCGATCCCTCTTCTGTATGGGTGCCCCTCTCCCGGCGGCACCGGAGGCGGAGAGCTTGGAGTCGACATGAGCGCAGCGATCGGGGCGGCGTGGGGGCTCGCCCCCAGCGAGGGGTAGGCATGGGCTGCCAGCCGCGGCGGTACGACCTCACGATGCTGCACGCCGCGTACGACGCGTTCCGCCGCGACACGGCCCGGATGGAGGCCGCGGCGGAGGCGGACGGCGCGCTCCCCGGCACGGCGGTCGAGAACAGCTGGTCCCTGTTCAGGTTCCACTGGCGCGTCCAGGACGTCGCGGAGAAGCGCGCCCTGTGGACGGTGATGTACGCCAAGGAGGCGGACGGCCCCGGACGGCTCTGCGCCGCCCTGGACGCCATGGCGCTGCGGGCGATGCGCGTCGTCTCCCTGATGGACGCCGTGGACGCGGCCCTGGAGCGGCGCGACCGTCCGATGTTCGCCCAGTACACGCGGGACCTCCGGGCGGCGGTGGGCACGGTCGTGGACTTCAAGGAGTCGGCCGTCCTCCCGCTGGTCCCGGAGACGCTCACCGCGTTCGAGTGGGGCACGTTCGACGTCGAGTTCCGCCGCGAGCTCGGCCTCCGCGGGCTCGGCGTGTTCCTGCCGTGGCTGCTGGACGGCGCGCCGGACGCCACCCGCCGCGCCGTGCTGCGGCTGCTCCCGCCGCCGATCCGGCTCGTCTACCGGACGAGCTGGCGGCCCCGCTACCAGCGGCGCAGCCGCCTCGCGGTGCCCGCCTGCTGAACCCAGGACGGCCTTCTCGACAGGGCGTCCGAGGTGTGATGGGCTTCACATCATGCGATGTCACATTCTTCCCCGCTGATCGGTCTTATGCGCAGAAGCGCATGCGCTCGAACGGCGACGAAAGGACGTTGACGATGGCGGGGTACGGAACGCCGGCCGGCCGGACGTCGAGAGCCGTGGACGGCTCCGCGCGGGCCCTGGACGAGCGGTTCGGCACGAACCGCTGGGCCCGCAAGGCGCTCCGCAAGGCGTTCCCCGACCAGTGGAGCTTCCTGCTCGGCGAGATCGCGATGTACTCGTTCGTCGTCATCCTGCTGACCGGCGTGTACCTCACGCTGTTCTTCAAGCCGAGCATGCACGAGGTCATCTACAACGGCTCCTACACCAAGCTGCAGGGCGTGAAGATGAGCGAGGCGTACGCGTCCACGCTCGAGATCAGCTTCGATGTGCGCGGCGGGCTGCTCGTCCGGCAGATGCACCACTGGTCGACGCTGATCTTCATGGCCGCGATCCTCGTGCACATGCTGCGGAACTTCTTCAGCGGCGCGTTCCGCAAGCCCCGCGAGGTGAACTGGCTGATCGGCATCCTCATGTTCATGCTGGTGATGCTGAACGGCCTGTTCGGCTACTCCCTGCCGGACGACCTGCTGTCGGGCACCGGCATCCGGATCCTGGAGGGCGTGCTCGCGGGCATCCCGCTGGTCGGCTCCTACACGGTGATGTTCGTGTTCGGCGGCGAGTTCCCGGGGACGGACATCATCCCGCGGCTGTACATCGTCCACGTGCTGCTGATCCCGGGCATCCTGGCGGCGCTGATCCCGCTGCACGCGATCGTGCTGACGTGGCGGCAGACGCACACGCAGTTCCCCGGCAAGAGGAGCTCGAACACGACCGTCTACGGCTACCCGTTCTTCCCCGTGTTCGTCGCCAAGACCACGGCGTTCTTCCTGTGGGTGATCGGCGTCACGGTGCTGCTGGCGGCGTTCGTCCAGATCAACCCGGTGTGGTTGTTCGGCCCGTACGACCCGGGCGCGATCAGCTCCGGCTCGCAGCCCGACTGGTACATGGGCTGGCTGGAGGGCGCGCTGCGGATCATGCCCGCCTGGGAGATCAGCGCGTGGGGCCACACGGTCTCGATGAGCGTGATCGTCCCGGCGCTGGTGGTCCCGGGGGTGCTGTTCACCGGCCTCGCCGCGTACCCGTTCCTGGAACGCTGGGTGACCGGCGACCACGCGATCCACCATCTGCTGGACCGGCCGCGCGACGTCCCGGCGCGCACGGGCGTCGGCGTCGCGGGCGTGGTCTTCTTCGGGCTGCTCTGGCTGGCGGGCGGCAACGACATCCTCGCCGAGCGGTTCCACATCTCGCTGTTCGCGACGACCTGGTTCTTCCGCTTCGCGGTGATCCTCGGGCCGATCCTCGGCTACATCGTCGCCTACCGCATCTGCGTCGGGCTGCAGCGCCGCGACCTCGGCATCGCCGCGCACGGGCTGGAGACCGGCGTCATCCGGATGTCCCCGGACGGGAAGTTCAGTGAGGTCGAGCGGCCCATGACGGACGAGGCGATCGCCGCGATCACCGACCCGCGTCCGGCGGCGGCGGTCCCGCTGGACGTGCCCCCGCCGATCGAGGGCGTGGAGAGCCCGCGCGCCCGCAGCGGCGTGAAGCGGGTCCGCGCGGCGCTGAACCGGCGCTTCAGGGCCGATCTGGTGGTCGTCCCTGAGCGGCACCCGGACGAGGGCGGAAACGGCCACGAGCGCGCGATCAGCGCCGCGGAGCCGGAGTCGGAGTCCGCCTCGCGGAGGTGAGGCGAGCCGAGTCCGTGTCGCGGCGGTGAGGCCCGTCAGCCCTCGAACAGGAGGCGGATGACGGGCCGCGCGGCCTCCACCGGGTCGTCGCCGAGGCCGGACAGCGCGCCGCTCAGCCAGAGGTGCGCGAAGCCGTGCACGATCGACCAGGCGGCGAGCCCGCGCGTCCGCGCGCCCTCGGGATCCGCGCCCGGCGCGAGGTCGCGGACGCCCGCGGCGAGGATCCGGTCGGCGCGGTCGCGGGCGGCGCTCACCTCCGGGTCGTCGGCCCGGTAGAGCGCGGGGGTGAAGATCACCTCGAAGTACGCGCGGTGGCCGACGGCGAAGCGGACGTAGGCGAGGCCGAGCTCGTACAGGTCGTCGCCCGCGGCTTCGAGCGCGTCCGCGAACCGGGCGTAGCCCTCGGCCGCGACGGCCGTGAGCAGTCCCGCCTTGTCGCCGAAGTGGTGCGCGGGCGCCGCGTGCGAGACGCCGGCGCGGCGGGCCAGCTCGCGCAGGCTCCAGGTGGCGGGGCCCTGCTCGGCGATCGCCTCGACGGCGGCGTCGAGGACGGCCCGGCGCAGGTTGCCGTGATGGTAGCTCGGCTGGTCGGTCATACCCCGATCCTATCTTGCCATTGACAAGTTCGTCTCGATGACGCAATCTAGGCAGTGCCAAGATAGTCGTCGCGGGAAGCAGGGGAAGGCCGCCGCCGAGCCGCACGAGTCCACCATGCGCCGCAAGCGCGCGGTGATGCGCGACTCCACGTTCGTCTTCTGGGAGGCCAGCGCCGGCGACCTCCCCATCGACTGGGCCGAGGCCCGGCGCCGCATAGCGGAGAACTGACCCGGACGCCACCACCGGCCCGGACGCCGCCGCTCACCCGGACGCCGCCACCGGCCCGGACGCCGCCGGGAGGCCCGGCCGCGACATCGCGGTCAGTCGAGCTCCTTGGCGAACTCCTGGAGGCCCGGCAGGTCGATGACGGTGATCTTGCGCCAGCCGGTCCGGATGAGGCCCTCGCGGCGCAGGCCGTTGAGGGCCCGCGCGACCGTCTCCCGGGACGCGTCCATCCAGCTGCCGAGCTCCTCCTGGGACAGCGGCGGCCCGATCTCGATCGACCCGTCGGGCGCGGGCGGGACGTGTTGCGCCGACAGCTCCGCCAGATCGGTCAGCAGCGCGGCGAGCCGCTGCGCGCCGCCCCTGCTCATGTGGGCGGTCAGCCGCCGGTCGGAGTCGTCGAGGCGCTGCACGAAGGTGCCGGTGACGAGCAGCCACACGTCCGGGTGGACGTCCAGGAAGCCGGTGAAGCGCGCGGCGGGCACCACCAGCGCGCGAATGGGCGACAGCGCGGTCACCGTGGCCGACCGGGTCCGGCCGCCGAGCACCGCGCTCTCGGCGAGCAGGTCGCCGGGCCCGCGCACGGCGAGCACCACGTCCTGGCCGGCCTCCGTCGCCGAGGTCACCTTCGCCCAGCCCCGCTCGATGACGATCACGTGGTCGGACTCGTCGCCCTGGTACACCAGGGGCGCCTTCACGGGGTACTGCCGGGGCCGCCCCGCGGCGCGCAGCGCGGACCGCTGCGCGGGGTCGAGCGCGGCCCAGAAACCCGCGCGCGGAGAGGACGCCGCGTACGGTGCCACCAGCCGCCTCCCTTGCCTGTGGCCTACCAGAAACAGTAAACCCGAAGACGGGCGGGCGGCCCTGCGCCCGCGCGGCGGCGAGGTCCTTTGGACGGTGCGCCACTACATGCCGGACATGCCCGGCGGCGGCTCCGTCTCGATCGTCAGCGCCTCGTGGTCGAAGGACAGGTGGCCCGCGACCTTGAGGGCGTTCTCCAGCGGTTCCGCGTAGGACCAGGCCGCGTCCTCCGCGCCGTCCAGCGACCAGTACGCCGCCTCCCCCTTGTACGGGCAAACGGTCCGCTTCCCGCTCTCGCGCAGCAGCTCGCGGCGGACGTCCGCGGCCGGGATGTAGAACCGGTTCGGCAGGCCCGTCTCCGACAGCAGCTTCGGCCGCTCCGTCTCGGCGACGACCTCGCCGTCCAGCAGCACCCGCACGTGCCGGGACGTCGCGCGGACGTCCACGCGGTGGAACGGGTCGCGCAGGTGGCCGCGGACCTCCTCGTCCTCGTCGTACCAGGCGTCCATCGGGTCCCAGTAGAACGCCATGCGGCCGCGCAGCCACGACGCCTCCGGCTTCGGCTCCGGATACGCCCACACGGCGTTCTCCGCGGCGCGGCCGCCGGCGCGGACCGTCCAGTACGCCGCGTCGCCCTTGAAAGGGCAGTGCGTCGTGCGGGCGGTCCGCTCCAGCAGGTCGGTCCGCACGTCCGCCTCCGGGACGTACAGGACGGGCAGCAGGCCCGTCTCGTGCAGGAGCCCGCCGCGCTCGGTGTCCAGGACGGTCTCCCCCGCGAACCGCGCCCGGACGCGCCGCGGGAAGTCATGCATGAACAGCTTGTGCTTCGGCCCGTCGATGGTGAAGTTGACCTCGTCTCCGGGCGATCCCGCGAGCGGCCCCGGCCGCAGAGTCAGCGACATGGCGTGTCTCCCAACGTTCCCGTGCCCGCCCTTCGGTGGGCATCGTCCTCAGCTCACACGTGTCCAGTGCACCACGCGTCCAGCCCACCACGCGGCCAGCCACCACGGGGCGGCGTGGACGGCGACGTTCCCTGCGTCGCCGTCCACCGCGTTCCCCGGATCGAGGGGACGATGCGATCCGGGGCGCGCGAGGGCGGGCGCTAGGCGTCCCGCAGGATGCCGGTGGTGGCCGCGCGGTAGGCGGTGGGGGTCACGCCGTAGGCGGCGCGGAAGGCGCGGCTGAACGCGGCGGCGTCGGGCAGGCCCCAGCGGTTCGCGATCGCGCCGATCCGCTGCGTGCCGAGGAACGGGTCGCTGAGCTCGCGGCGACAGTGTTCGAGGCGGCGGGTGCGGACGTAGCGGGCGACGGTCGTCCCGGCCGGCTGGAACACCCGGTACAGCTGCCGGACGGAGATGTGGTGCGCCTCGGCGATCGTCGCCGGGCACAGGGCGGGGTCGTGCAGCCGGCCCTCGATCCACTCCTTGATCGCGCGCAGCATCTCTGCTCCTTCCGGGGACGGGGACGGAGGCGCGCCCAGCCATTCGCTGGCCGCGCCGGTGACGAGTTCGACGATCGCGCCGCCGAGGTGGTGGGCGTAGGGCTCGTCGGTCGCGACGCCGTCCTCGACGCCGTCCTCGGCCAGGGCGCCGAGGAGCGAGGACACCAGCCGGCCGTGGCGGGAGCGCTCGGCGAGCAGGGTGCCGCCGAAGGAGGCCAGCCGCTCGGGCGGCAGCGGGACGGCCCGGTGCGGGATGACGACGGTGAAGATGTGGTGCGCGTCGAAGGAGATCTCGACCGGGCGGGTGAGGTCGTAGAACACGACGTCGCCGACGCCGACGCGGGCGTGGCGGCCGTTCTGCCGCAGGACGCAGGAGCCGTGCAGGACCAGGCCGAGCTTGTAGCATTCCCGGGTGTCGCGGGCGATCTGGCGGGCGCTGCGCCGCACCGCGTGGGGGGGAGCGTACACGTCCCCGGCCTCCACGGGGCCGAGCGTGCGTCCGTACAGGCGGGCGGCGAACCCGCCGGCGAGGCGCGGGTGAATATGGAAAGGACCGAAGGCCGAGGTGATCAGGTGGCGCCAGTATTCAGCCTGATCCCGGGCAGCATGATCCGAGGTGTCAGCGAGCGTTGACATGACGCTCCTCCGAGGTGGGCGGGCGGGGGGTCTCGGACGCCACCCGCCAGGTTTCTACGAGGCGTCAGGAAGGTCAATGAGCGAGTCGGCACGACGCTCGCGGCGGGCTTTGTCACTCGACGCCAAATGTCGGGCAGGGAAACCCAAGACCAACCCCTCGTGACCGGCCTATACATGTCGCGACGACTCCCAGGGAGCCCCGCCAGCCGGGTGTCCGGAAGATCCCGAAATGCCCGGAAGACCTCGAGAGGAAACCCCCCATGCCAGAGGACGAGCAGGAACAGCTGGAATCCGGCATCAGCCGGAAGAACTTCATCGTCGCCGCCGGAATCGGCGCCCTCGCCGTGCCCACCGCCGTGACCGCCGTGACGACGGCGACCGCGGAGGCCGGCACCGGCACGAGCACCCAGCCGCGGCGGCTGGAGTACACGCCGAAGTGCACCGACGGCGATGACGAGCCCACCCCGGCCCAGACCGAGGGTCCGTACTTCACCCCCGGCTCGCCGGAGCGCACGGACATCAGGGCCGGCAAGCAGGGGACCCTGCTCACGGTGACCGGGATCGTGTACGACATCAACTGCAAGCCGGTCAACCGCGCGCTGCTCGACTTCTGGCAGTGCGACAACGCCGGCGTCTACGACAACGTCGGCTACGTGCTGCGCGGCCACCTGTTCTCGGGCGCCGACGGACGGTACACCCTGACGACGATCGTGCCCGGCCTCTACCCGGGACGTACGCGCCACATCCACGTCAAGGTCCAGGCGCCGAACGCACGGATCCTCACGACGCAGATGTACTTCCCGAACGAGCCGCGGAACAACACCGACACGATCTTCGACCCGCGGCTGCTGATGACCATGAGCGACGGCCCGACCGGACGGACCGGCACGCTCGACTTCGTCATCCGCACCTGACCGCGTAACAGAGGCACCGCGTAACAGAGAGGCAAGGTTCCGTCGCTCCCGCGGAATCCAGTCCCCGCCCGGGCACCGGCGCGCCCCGGCGGGGACATCCGCATGTCCGGACGCCGCCCGGCGGGCACATCCGCATGTCCGGATGAAACCGGGAAGTGATCGAAATCCCCCACGAACCGCCAAAGGAATGGATAGTCTCCCTCCGATCACTTTCTGTTGTGTAGGGAAATCTGGGAGCACACGCGGCATGAGCGCTGCCAACCGGGCACAGGTCATCACACGGTGGGGGGCCATCGCCTTCATGGCGGCCGCGGTCCTGACCGCCACCGCGGGCGGCTTCGCCCAGTCCTACGCGGGCCTCTACCACTGGGCGATGGAGCACGGCCTGCGCGGCTGGAAGGCGGAGTCGTTCCCCCTGCTGGTCGACCTGTTCATCATCGTGGGCGAACTCGGCCTCTTCCTCCTCGCCATCGACGCCTTCGTGCTGCGCCGCCGCCACCTGATGAGCTGGCTCGACTTCTCCCTCCCGCTGACCATCGCCATCGCGGGCTGGACGGCCAGCCTCATCTTCAACGTCGGCCACGTCGGCCAGCAGTCGTTCTCCTACCAGGCGACGGCCGCCGTCCCGCCGATCGTGTCGATGCTCGGCCTGTTCGTCCTGCTGCGGACGCTGCACCGGTACGTGTCACGCGAGGTCGAGGCGGAGAACGAGAAGCCGAAGCAGCCCGAGCCGCAGACGCGCGCCATCGCCGGGCCCGTCACGCTGAACCAGATCACGCTGATGCCGCTGCGCAACACCGGCCCGTTCCCGCAGATCCAGGTCCCCGGGCACTCCGGGAAGGCGCTTGAGTCCGGCGCGTCGTCCGCCGCCACCGCCACCCGGCAGGGGCCGGACGCGGCGTCCAAGGGCGCGCCCGAATCCGGGGACGAGGCCGCCGCCGCGGCGGGCGCGGGCGCCGCCCGGCCCGCCGCCGAAAAGCCCGCTCCCGCGCCTGCTCCGGCGCCTGCACCTGCTCCCGCGCCCCTTCCGGACCCCGAACCCGAACTCGCCGTCGTCAGCGCCGCCGCGCGCGGGAGCGTCAACGGCCGCAGCGGCTACGGCGCGGCCGCCGAGGAGGCCGCCGCGCCCGCGCCGCCCGCCGCCGACCCGGAGAACCTGCGCGCCCTCGTCATCGACGTCCTCGAACGCCGGCACGGCGACGTCACGGGGACGCTCGCCGAGGTCAGGGCCCAGGGCCACGTCTGCGACGAGGCCGAGATCCAGCGCATCAGCGACAACCACTGGTTCCCGTACGCGGTGTACCGGCTGCTGGCCAAGCACCACGGCGACGGCGAGCTGGTCGCGCGGGAGCTCATATCGCAGGGCATCATCTACGATCAGGCCGCGCTGGACGAGCTCGTCCGGTCCTGGCGCGTCTGAGCGCCTGAACGGGCCCCGTCCAGGCCTGTTCAGGCCCGTTCGAGGCCCGTCAGTTCAGGCTCGGCGGAGGCTCGTCCGGCGGTCCGGGTCAGGACTCTCCGGAGATCACGGCCGAGCCCAGCGACGCGCTGGTGATGCTGTTGGCGCCGGTCTGGATGGACGAGTTCTCGTTGAGCTCCGTCAGCGACGCCCGGTTGAGGGCGTAGACCGTGAACGTGTAGGTGTTCACCGACGAGGGCGAGCACGGGCCCTGGTATCCGAACAGGCTCGCGCTTCCGCGGTAGTAGATCTGCCTCGATCCGGCGGGGACCGCCGGCTTGTAGACGTGCTCGACGTTCTGCGGGAGCTCGGCCACCGTCGCGGGGATGTCGTAGATGATCCAGTGCAACAGGTTCCGGTTGTCGACGTCGCGCATGATGATCGCGTAGCTCTTCGCCTCGGCGGGCCCGCCCGTCCAGGCCAGCGGCGGGGACTCGTTCTTCTTGCGCGGATCGTTGTCACCGCTGCTGGTGCATTCGTGGACCGTCGGGATTCTCCCGCCCGATGTGAAGGCGCTGCTCGTCACCGCGAAGGCGGCCGCGCCCGGCGCCGGGGCGCCGGACGGCGAGGAGGACGAGGGCAGCGTGGCGGCGGCGACGGTGGACCCGCCGGCGCCCACGACGAGCAGGGCGGACAACGCGACTCGCTTGATCATCACGGAGGGCTCCTAGAGGTTTGTGACCCTGACTCCCCCGCCCCTTCACCCCGGTGGTGTTGGCCGCAGCGTAGGAAACGCGGCAGCCGTCCGCCATTGCACGCAGTGCCAGAAGAGAACCCGTTCTTGTCCCTCCCTGCCAGACCCGGCGGCCGCCGGACCGTCCTCCAGCCCCCACCCGCCGCCATTCAACGGACGAGCTTCGCTCGACGGACCGGTCCTCGCGTCAGTAGGCGTACGCGGCTCCGCACGGCGGGCTGGCGAGCGGATCCTGGAGGTCGCCGCCGAGCGCCCTGCCGAAGGGATCGGTACCGCTCAGGCAGGCGTACCGGGGCGGATCAGTCGAAGCGACCAGCGCCACCGCCTGATCGACACCTGGCTTGGGCGTGATCGTCCGGGTGACGCGCATGGGCTCGCCTTCGGCGAAGGAGAAGAAGACGGTGCTCACCGGGTCGCTCTTCCTCAGCACGCCGTAGCCGCCGCGGCCGTCCGGGCCCATCACGGCGCTGGTGACGAACGTCGAGGCGTCCGGCTGCCGGAACAGGACGCGGCCCGCGCGCAGGTCGGCGCCTTTCGCCTCGGTGTCGAGGGCGTGCACGGTGGCGTTCCCGATGTCGCGTGGCGACCTCTCCCCCGGTCCGCCGCTCCCCGAGCCGTCCCCCGGTATCGCGTCCGGCCGGACGTCGCTGATGACGTAGCCGAGCGTCCGGCCGTCCTCGGCCCAGACGATCTGCCCGACGAGCGCCGGGCCGGGCGTGCCCCAGCCGCGCCGGCGCCCCGAGCCGAGGTCGAGGACGGTCACGTCCGCGCTCGGCGGCGGGGCCGTCTCCACGTCGCCGCCGCAGGGAGCCGTCGTGTAGGCGATCTTGTCGCCGTCCGGGGTCATCGCCAGGCCGCCGACGCGGGCGGGGACGACGTCCCCGGTCAGCCGCGCGAGCCCGGTCACGTGGCCGTCTCGGGTGAGCCCGAAGCGGTAGAGGCGCGACTCGCACGGCTCGTCCCGGGTGGAGGCGATCACGAACGTCCCGCCTGGACCGTCGAGGATCTCCCGCGCCTCACCGGCGGACGACGACGGCGGCCGGACCGAGTCCACCGGCCGGTAGCGTCCGCTGCCCGACAGCGCCCCGACCCGGATCCACGGTGCCGGCCGCTCCTCCTCCGGGCCGACCCCGACGTGGCCGACGGTGAGCATGAAGCGCGGCATCCGGGCGTCGCCGGTTGGTGCACCGGACGGGACAGCGTCGTCGTCCGCCAGCAGGTGCACCGCGCTGATGGAGGCCGCGACCGACGCGGCCATCGCGATCGGCGCCGCCCATCGCCGTATCCGCCAGGATCGAGGTTCGCGGTCCCGCGGCTCGTCCCGTTCGTCCGCCATACGATGATCATGCCGCGCCGGACGCCCGTCGTGGGCCTGTTCAGGACGATCCGGGTTCAGGACGATCCGGGCCGCCGTCCCCGGAAGCGGCGAAGGCGCGGACGCGGGACGCGGAGCGGCGTCACGTTCCGGGGATCATTCCGTTTCCCCGGTGTAGGCGGCGATGGTCTTGTCCGCGGCGCGCCGGGCGGTCGCCTCGTCGGCTCCCGATTCGACGTGTGCCCTGAACCAGCCCTCGCCGCTCAGCCGCGTGAACTCCTTGCCCTCGTCCGTCATGGCCCACTCCGCGCCCATGTCGTCCCGGACGTCCGCGCCGGACGACAGGTGCAGCGTGAGGCCGAGGAGCCCCTGCTCCCAGCCGATGCCGACCGCGCCTGGGCCGTACTGGTCCCAGTGGTCGTCGACGTGCGCGATGTGCTCCAGCTCCAGGCGGGACCGGTCGCCGTCCTCGGGCGTCAGCCGCACCTCGATCCAGCTGATCTGGCCGGCGTACTCCCAGGTCGCGAAGAAGCTCTTGGGCGGGTCGCAGCGCTCGATCGTCCCGCTCGCGTTGCCCTCCAGCGCGAAGCGCCCGCCGGGCCGCAGCTCGCCGGAGACGGGCAGGAACCAGCGGGAGATGCGGTCGGCGGTGGTCACCGCTTCCCAGAGGTCCTCGACGTCGGTGTCGTAGCTGCGGCCGATCGTCATGGTCCGCGCGGCGCCGGCCTCCAGCACCCGGTCGCCGACCCGGCGCCGTACCGCGTTGATCTGGCCGTTCACATCGATCATGGCTCGCTCCCTGAGTCGCTCCGATCCCGGCGGCGGGCGCGCCTGCCGCGCGCGATCTCCGTCGCCAGGGCGTCCAGATGCGGCGTCCAGTACCGGCGGAACCGGTCGAGCCAGGCGTCGATCTCCCGCAGCGGACCGGAGTCGACGGCGTAGAGCCGCCGCGCCCCCTCCGCCCGCACCACCGCGAACCCGTTGTCGCGCAACACCTTCAGATGCTGCGACACCGCGGGCTGCGAGATCCCGAACTCCGCCCTGATGACCGCCGACACGTCCCCTGAGGACCGCTCGCCGTCGGCGAGCAGCTCCAGGATCCGGCGCCGTACCGGATCACCGAGCACATCGAACGCGTGCACGGCCACAAGTTACAGCCTCCGCTTATATAAGCCAAGCCTTAAATCATCGTCCGCCGGCGAGGAGGTCCTCGAACGGGACGGGGTCGTCGTACGGGTCGGCCTTCGCCGGCGCGGGACGGGCCCCCATCAGCGCGGCCAGCTCGGTCGCGGCGCGGGTGACGCGGTCCGCGAGCGGGTCGGCGCCGTGCCATTCCCCGGACGCGCCGTGCCATTCCCCGGACGCGCCGTCCCAGTCCGCGGACGCGCCGCCCCAGTCCTCGGACGCGGCGTACACGGCGGTCGGGACGACGGCGGCGCGCAGATGGGCGAACAACGGCCGCATGGCGTAGTCGATCGCCAGGGAGTGCCGCGGGGTGCCGCCGGTCGCGCCGAGCAGCACCGGCGTCCCGTCCAGGGCGTCGCGCTCCAGGACGTCGAAGAACGTCTTGAACAGGCCGCTGTACGAGGCGTTGAAGACGGGCGTCACGGCGATGAGGCCGGCGGCGCCGGTCACCGTCTCGACGGCGGCGCGGAGCGTCCCGGACGGGAAGCCGGTCAGGGTCGCGTCGGCCAGCGCGTGCGCGTGGTCGCGCAGCTCGACCGTCTCGACGGCGGCGTCCCCGCCGAGGGCCTCAGACGCCGCCGCGGCGAGCCGGTCGGCCAGGAGCCGGGTGGACGACGGCTGCCCGAGCCCGGCGGACACGACGGCGAGCGTGCTCATCGGGCCTCCTCCTTGATCCGCGAAGCGTGGGTGGGGGCGGTCGCGGGGACGTGCGCCGGGCGAAGCGCCTCGAACTCCCTGCGCAGCACCGGGACGACCTCCTCCCCCAGCATGTCGATCTGCTCCAGGACGGTCTTCAGCGGCAGTCCCGCGTGGTCCATCAGGAACAGCTGCCGCTGGTAGTCGCCGAAGTTGTCGCGGAACGTCAGGGTCTTCTCGATGACCTGCTGCGGGCTGCCCACGGTCAGCGGCGTCTCGGCGGTGAACTCCTCCAGCGACGGGCCGTGCCCGTACACCGGGGCGTTGTCGAAGTAGGGCCGGAACTCGCGGACGGCGTCCTGGGAGTTCTTCCGCATGAACACCTGCCCGCCGAGCCCCACGATCGCCTGGTCGGCGGACCCGTGGCCGTAGTGCTCGTAGCGCCGCCGGTAGAGGCCGATCAGCCGCTGGAAGTGCTCCTTCGGCCAGAAGATGTGGTTCGCGAAGAACCCGTCGCCGTAGTACGCGGCCTGCTCGGCGATCTCCGGGCTGCGGATCGAGCCGTGCCACACGAACGGCGGCACCCCGTCCAGCGGGCGCGGGGTCGCGGTGAACGACTGGAGCGGCGTCCGGAACTTGCCCTTCCAGTCGACGGCGTCCTCGCGCCAGAGGCGGTGCAGGAGGTGGTAGTTCTCGATGGCGAGGTCGATGCCGTCGCGGATGTCCTTGCCGAACCACGGGTAGACGGGGGCGGTGTTGCCGCGTCCCATCATCAGGTCGACCCGGCCGTCCGCCAGGTGCTGGAGCATCGCGAAGTCCTCGGCGATCTTCACCGGGTCGTTGGTGGTGATCAGCGTGGTCGCGGTGGACAGGATCAGCCGCTCGGTGCGGGCCGCGACGTAGCCGAGCATGGTCGTCGGGGAGGACGGCACGAACGGCGGGTTGTGGTGCTCGCCGGTCGCGAAGACGTCGAGCCCGGCCTCCTCGGCCTTGTCCGCGATCGCGACCATGGCCTTGATCCGCTCGGCCTCGGTCGGGACGCGCCCGGTGGTCGGGTCGGGCGTGACGTCGCCGACGGTGAAGACCCCGAACTGCATGCCGGCCTCCCAGATAGTAGAACGTTCAATTATTCTACCGGAACCACGCGGCCCGCGATCGTATTCCGGACGACGACCGCACGAAGGGACGAGGACCCGACTTGACGCGGGGCGTCCCGGCGCGGCCCGTCCCGGCTAGACGCGGGCGTCCTTGCGCGGGCCGTCCCGGCTAGACGCGGGCGTCCTCGGTGGCCAGGACGGCCTGGATCTCCAGCGCGATCGCGATCTCGTCGCCGAGCATGACCTTGTCGCCCTGGAGGGGGATGTTGAACTCGATGCCGAAGTCGCGGCGGCTGATGGACGCCGTCGCGGTGAAGCCCGCGCGGGTGCCGCCCCACGGGTCCGGCCCGACGCCGTGGAACTCGGTCAGCAGCCGGACCCGGCGGGTCACGTCCTTGATCGTCAGGTCGCCGTCCAGGTGGTAGCGGGGCGTGCGGGCCCGGCGGCCGATCATGGCACGTTCCACTCCCGTTCCGGCGAACGTCATGACCGGGTGCTTGTCCACCTCCAGGAAGTCGGACGAGCGGATGTGCTCGTCCCGCTCCGCGCTGCGGGTGTCGATCGAGGCCATCCGGATCTCGGCGCGGGCGCTGGAGTCGAGCGGATCGTCGGCGATCACCACCTCGCCGCCGAAGTCGGGAAACGTGCCGCGCACCGTGGTCATCAGGTGCCGGATCGTGAAGGTGATTTCGGAGTGGACCGGGTCGATGGTCCAGCACCCGGGTTCGAGGTCCGACGCCTCGGGCCCCATGTCACATCCCCCCAAACATTGACAACCAGGAAAAACTACCTCAAATTGCCCCTGGTCTGACCGGCGCCCTTGGGGGAATGCTTGATCACATGATCGGAGCTCGGGTCGCATGATCGGGGACCACGTCCTCGCCGGATACGTCAACGACGCCGGCGGCAGGGAGGCCCTCGACCTCGCGTGCGCGATGGTCGCGCTGACGGACGGCCGGCTCAGCGTGGCGACCGTCCATCCGCCGGACCTCCCCGCGGCCGCCGGCGAGGCCCGCACGCTCCTCGACCAGGCGGCCGACCTGCTGGAGGACCAGCCCGCCGACCTGCACGTCCAGGAGGGACGCAGCGTCGGACGCGGGCTTACCGTGCTCGCCAGCCGGATCGGCGCCGACCTGATCGTCGTCGGCTCCCCCGAGGGCGGCGCCCGCGGCCGCATCGGCGTCGGCGCCGCCGCCGACCACCTGCTGCACTCGGCGACCGAGGCCGTCATGCTCACCCCGTCCGGCTACACGCCGCCGGACGACCTCGCCCGCATCACGGTCATGTACGTCCGGCGGCCCCAGTGCGACGACGCGGTCATCCGCGCCGCCCAGGCCGCCGACCGCCTGGAGGTCCCGCTCCGCCTGGTCACCCTGGCGGTCGGCGACGTCGGGAACGGCGGGCCCGACCGGCTGCGCGACGACCTGGCCCTCGCCATCCGCCTCGCCGTCGACTCCGCCGACCTGCCGCCCGAGGACGTCTCCGCCGAGCTCGCCGAGGGCGACGACGTCGCCGACGCCCTGGACGACGTCGACTGGCAGGACGGCGAGATCCTCGTCTGCGCGTCCAGCGAGGACGCCGCCGCGCACCGCGTCTTCGTGGGCGAAGTCGCCCTGAAGGTCCTGCGTGCGGCCCCTTGCCCCGTGACCGTCCTCCCGCGTGGCTACTTCTGAGTAGTCCGTTTTGACCGCTTCTCCGGAACCGGTTGCCGTCCAGGGTTTACCTTCGCTACATTCCGTCGAGACCGGAACGTGACCTTGGAACGCGGCACGTTCCGACCCCGGTCGGGCGCCACCCTGCCCGAACGAGCGAGGCGGCAGGGAGCGACATGGACCCGATCGGCAAGCAGCTGCTCGACATCGCCAAGAAGGAGCTCGGCTACACCGAGAAGGGCGACGGCTACACCAAGTTCGGCGAGTGGTACCGCAAGAACGTCGACGGCGACCACGACGAGTACTTCTCCACCGCCCCCTGGTGCGACATGTTCCTCGCCTGGGCCGCCGACAAGGCCGGCGTCACCGAGCAGACCGGGCAGTTCGCCGCCACCTCCGACCACGCCAAATGGTTCAAGAAGAACGACGCCTGGGGCCATGCCCCCGAACCCGGCGCCATCGTCTTCTACGACTGGAGCGGCTCCCGCGACCTCGACCAGATCGACCACGTCGGCATCGTCGAGAAGGTCGACGGACGCACCCTCCACACCATCGAGGGCAACGCCGACGGCTACAAGCTCATGCGCAAGACCCGCGACATGGACCACGTCGTCGGCTTCGGCTACCCCGCCAAAATCAAGGTCGCGGCCAAGTACACCCCCAAGCACGCCGCCCCCGCCCCCACCGTCGACAAGGTCGGCTCCCCCGCCACCTCGACCGGCGCCCACGAGCAGGAGCACACCGCCCCGCAGAACCTCCCCACCCAGGAGGTCGTCCTCGGCGGCATCCTCGCCTTCGTCCTCTGCGGCACCCTCGCCCTCACCGCCGGACGCGCCGCCGCGGCCAAGGCCCCGAGCGCGGCGCCCATCCGCGTCCGCAAGCGCGGCAAGCACCACCGCCCGTCCACGCCGGTCGCCCTGCCCGCCGACCTCACCCCTGCCGACCTCGACCGCGCCGACGCCGGAACCACCGTCATGCCCGCCCTCTCTCTCGCCGCCGCGCACGAGGCCGAGGACCGCGAGTTCTGGGGCCGCATCGCCCATCTCGAAGAGGACGGCGAGCTCGCCTTCTGGAACTCCCTGCACGCCGAACTCGCCGAGTCCCAGTACGCAAGCACGGAGGGATTCCGCTAGAGTTGACCGTGCGGGCCGGGCTCCGGCCGCCCGCATGCGGACGTGGCTCAGCTGGTAGAGCATCACCTTGCCAAGGTGAGGGTCGCGGGTTCGAATCCCGTCGTCCGCTCTGAGAGGCCCCCGATCAGGCCTCGCTCTGGTGGAGTGGCCGAGAGGCGAGGCAACGGCCTGCAAAGCCGTCTACACGGGTTCAAATCCCGTCTCCACCTCGCAAGGGCGATTAGCTCAGTGGGAGAGCGCTACCTTGACACGGTAGAGGCCACTGGTTCAATCCCAGTATCGCCCACCACGTTCCTGTGCAGGTCAGGGGCCATGCTTGTGTTGTTGACGAGGGATGCCTCAGGCCTGGTTGGGCGATATCTGGGCGATGATCTTGCTCTCGTCCGTCGCCGCTTCAGCCTGGTTCCTCGTCAGCGGTCTAGCGAGTGTCTTCCCCAGCTGGGGGCGGCGGCGATGAGCCGGTCCCGCTCATCAGCCCGCAGGGCCAGCAGCGAGGTCTCCCACCGCTTTTGCAAGGGCTGAAGGACCTGCTCCTTCATCGCGGGAGTCACGTGCTCGTAGACGTCGGCCATCCCAGGCAGTCTGTGGCCGAGCCGGGCGGCTCGGGCCACATCGGGGATGCCGTCTTCGGCCAGCCAGGTCCGCTGGGTGTGGCGGCCCTCGTGGAAGGCGAAGCCTCGCAGCACCGGTGGCCGGCGCCGGTTCGGGTCGGGGTGGTCGGGGTCACCGTCCCAGGCCGGCCGCCAGAACCGGCGGGCGAAGTGGCTGCGGCGCAGCCGGCCGCCCTTGTCCCCCCACGAATACGTAGGGGTGTTCGGTCTGCTCCAGCAGGGGCTCGTAGAGGTCGGCCAGGAACGGTGGTAGCTGCACCCAGCGTTTGCTGGCCGGCGTCTTGGGGCGCTCGGCCTTGACCAGCCGCCCGCTCGCCTCTGCGAGAGGTTCGGGACGGACAAGCCCAGGTTCGCCGCGACGCTGAACCTGCGCGGTGGTCCGGGCCGGCTGTCTGTCAGGCCGCTGATCCGGGGTCATGGGTCATGCTGCTCTGTTGCTCTGCCTGTCGGTCTGTGACGGCGTCAGGGTCATCTGCGTGGAACATCTCGGCGTGCTCTCTCCGCCGCTGGGAGACGAATGGGAGACGATCACCGACCTGAAGGTCCCCCGGCCCGCGCTTCCCTTCTGCCACGGGGCAGGGGAACGCGATCGAGCGGCTCCTTGCTGCGCCATGGCGGATGTGGCAAGGTCACATGCTTATCACTTGAGGACACGACGCAGACACAGTGAGCAACGAGAGCGCGTGGACGAGCAGTGCCGAGGGGTTCGGACACGACCGAACACAACAACACGACCGAACACAACGCCGACGTCTCACCCCGGACCCCACACCGATCCCGATCGGACCGCGCCCGCCCCGCGACCCCACCGCACCGTCCGCGCACCCCGCATCCGCGTCCACCACTTGGCCTCTTCGCGGGGGCCGGTGTCGATCCCACGGCTACACGCTGGGTCCGGGCCACCGTGCTGCTGGCCGCGCTCTTCGCCGCAGCCATCGCCGCCGGCGGGCTGGCGCTGACCGCCGTCGCGTGCGCCGTGCTCGGCCTGGCCTACCTCCTGCAAGGCACCTGGCTGACCGCGCTCGCCCTCGGCACCGGCTACGTGCTGGCCGGCAGTGCGGTGATGCTGCTGGCCGGACTGGCCAAGCGCTGCACCATGCGGCACCGCGCCCGGCTGGGCACCGCTGTGATCACCCGACGGGATCGTCTCACCCCCCGCCGCAGCACTGGCGGCAACACTGGCGGCAGCGGCCGCCGACGCGCGCCGCGGCGCCTTAACGCGCCCGGCCACCGGTGACCGCCGCAAGCGTGAGCACGGGTGCCGCGCTCAGGCACCCGCCCGCTCGTCACAGGCTCCGGGCTCAGTCGTCCAGGACGAAGTGCTGACCGGCTGAGCCCGGCTCCCACGCCAACGGCTTTTCGAACCGGACCATCCCGCCATGCTGCAGGCCGTTGACGATCTGCAGCTTCTCGGCCAGAGCATCGATGATCTGAAGGCCCCGGCCGTGCTCGGCGGTGAGCGTGGCGTCCGCCCGCACCTTCTCCAACATGGCCGCATCGAACCCGCGGCCAGCGTCAATCACCTCGATCCGGCAGCGGGAGTCAGGCACCCCCGACCCGCAACTCATACACATCGGCCGGATCAGCATGCTGGACCACGTTCGCGCACGCCTCTCCCAACGCCAGGGTGATGTCATCGCGCGTCTCCGCAGTGACCCCCAGCACCTTCAGCGACGCATCCAGCACCCCACGTGTCAACTGCACCGTCTCGACATCGCGCGGCAAGCACAACACCAACCCCGACTGCATGACCCACCTCCCTTCCCGGCGGGTACCCAGCGGCCCCGACAGGCCCAACGGCAGACCTACGGGCCTGAGCCGACATTCCCTACCGCACCTCCATGCCGAGTAGATGTGCCATCCCCCGACGACCGCGGACACCGTCGACAAGCCGATCGGCCTAGTGATCAACGAGGACGGCGCCAGCTGCTATCGCGACGGGTCTGCCACTCGGCGAAGTCCGTGCGGCCGACTTGAACGTCACACCGCGGGCGGCGAGGATCGCATCACGCCGGCGGTCGGCCCGTTCACGCCCTGACTGTTCTCTGCCGCTCTTGTCTCTCTGGCCTCCTCGTCGCGGGTGGTGTCGTGGCTGGGCGGTCTCGGTGGAGGCGTCACCCAGGCGTCGGCGGACAGGAGCGGGACCTGCGGGCTGGGCGCCCGGTCGGACCGAGCGGTCGGTCACCGCGCCGCGTGGATCCCGCCGCCGAGGGACAAACGCGCCCAAAGCAGCAGTGTCGGCGTCGGCCCGGTCATGGGGGGATCAGCCCTGCTCGGTGTCCTGTTCGGGGGGCGGGGTGATGCGCTGCCTGAGTTGGGTGTTGATGCGTTGGGCTTCGGTGAGCTGGTCTTCCAGGATGATGATGCGGCAGGCCGCGTCCAGCGCGGTGCCCTGGTCGACCAGGTCGCGGGCACGCTGGGCCAGGCGCAGCTGGTAGCGGGAGTAGCGGCGGTGCCCGCCGGCCGAGCGTTGCGGGACGAACAGCCTGGCGGCGTCCAGGCTGCGCAGGAACCCCGGGGTGACGCCGAGGATCTCGGCGGCCCGGCCCATGCTGTAGGCGGGGTAGTCCTCATCGTCAAGCTTGTCGTCCAGCCCGCTGCCAGTGTCGGGGGCGGTGCCGGTGTCGGTGCTGGTGTCGTCCTGTACCGGACCGGGCTGGGCGGGGTGCGGGTCACGGTGTGCTGAGTCAGTACCGGATCCAACCGGCTGAGGTGCTTTCACAAAACCTTCCGTACCGTCGTCGGCGTAGGTGCCTGTAGGTGCCGGACGCAGGCCGGATGTGCTCCGAAGAAAAACGACGGGCCCCGGCGCCAAGGGCGGCGCCGGGGCCATGAGGTACAACACCATCTATCCGGCGCTGCGGCCGGGTGTCTTCCGCGCCGGCCGCCTGAGGCGGGGGCGCGGGGATCGCGAATGCGTGACCGTAGACCACCGTCCAATCTGTGGGGCTGCGGTACCCGCGCGGCGTGACTGGAGCCCGCTGCGGGCGATCCCGATGGTGCCGAGACCCTCCTTCCGTGTTCTTCCTACCTGCGTTACCTGTGTTTCTTGCGTTAGTGCCACTTGCATTGGTGCCGTCGGCGGCCCGTTGACCGCCGGACGCACGGCCGACTGCCGGGGTCCCTTTCACTGCGTTGACCCCGGCACGCCCGGCCCGCGTCATCCATCTGTGCGGGCAGTTCATCATCTGCCACGTCTCATGGACTTGTTTCTCTTCGATGGCAGGAACACTACCTCACCACACCGCGGAAATCTACCTCGATCACCACAGTTTTTCGGAGGTCACCTGAGGTGGTTGTCTGAGGTGATTGTTGCCGCGGGTGCCTGGGCGAGTATCGGGCCTCGGGTGTCCCGGACTGTGCGGCGAGCGTTCCAACAGGTGGGGACGGTCAGGTGGGTGATGGCGTGGACCAGGATGGCGGTGGCGGGGACGTACTGATCCAGGCCGGTGCGGTGCAGGATCCAGCGGCACATTTCCGGTGCCCGGCACCAGCCGGGGCGCGAGAGCGACCGTGCGGCCGTGATCGCGCGCTAGCGCAGCAGCCCGGCGGTGGCGTTGTCGATCTCCCCGGCGACGTGCACCACCAGGACGTGACCGCCCGGCGGGGCTCGGTGCGCAGGCTCAACCGCGTCTCGGGCGTGGACGGCGACCGTCCGCCGGCATCGTGCGGGGGCCGGTGCGAGCATGAGACACGCCCCGAGGTTCGCGCCACGCCGCGCGGTGACACCGCGCGGCGACCGAGCTGGAGACGGACGATTCGCCGATGACCGCCCTGCCCGACCCAGCCGGCGCGCTGACCATCACCGCCGAGCGGCCCGGGTCTCGGTGGGTGCTGAGGCTGACCGGCTAGCTGGACGTGGCCACCGGCCCGCGGCTGGCCGAGGCCATCCTGGCGGGCAGATGACCGAACCGGCTGAGGACTTCCGGAGCGGGCAAGCCGACGACAGGCCGGCCGCGGGGCGGGTGGCGACATCTAGCGCGCCTGTCAGTGTCAACATCCACCGGGACCCGTGCTGCTCGGCGGTAACGTTCAGCGCGCTGGCTGAGCCGGGCACGGACCACTCCCTGCTGTGGGCGGGCAGTGCCAGCGGGTGAGGTGGGTGATGGCGGCATCGAGCCTGGCTGTGGTGTGGATGTGCTGGTCCAGGCCGGTGTGGCGCAGGATCCGGCGGCACATTCTCTGGGGCCGGGCGATGACCAGGGCGCCGTGGCGGGCATGCACGGCGTTGCGGATCGCACCAGGGCGCCCAGGCCGGCGGCGGCGCAGAAGCTCACCCGGTCCAGGGCCAGCACCAGCCGCGGCGGACAGGCCACCAGCGCCGCAGAGATGACGTGCTCGCGCAGCGCAGCGGCGGTGGCGTGATCGATTTCGCCGACAATGCGCACCATCTGTACACGGCCGGGTAGGGCTCGAGGTGCACGGTCACCGGCTCTGCGGAGATGGACAGCGGTCGCGCTCCAACATCATCGGGCAATCCGATCATCTCCATCCAAGTCCCAGCCGCTACCCCGGCAGGAGAACGTGGAGAACGCGTCAACCGGTGACCGACGGCCGGTGAGGGCAGGCTGAGGGCCCCTGCGGGTCCGACGCCAACCGCTGGCGGGCGCCGGTGCTGCCACGGGTGGCGGCCTCTGCGCTTTCGCCGCCGAACTCGGCCAGCCCCGGACGAAGTAGTCATGGTCCTCGAGGCTCTCACGTGCGGTTATGCCTTGTGGACGAGGTCCGGAAGGCGGATGTGATTTGGCGCGAAGGCGCCAGGCTCGCGGTCGGGGACTGTTACTTCAAGCGTTGTCTCTGGGGCCGACGTGAGGGAGCAGGAGCAGGTGGTGCCGGCCACTGCGGTTGGAGGGATGTGCGCCGGTGGTTGGGCGGCTAGGCGGGTTTTGCTGGTCTGTGCGTGAAGAAGATTTCGGGTTCCGGCTAACAAGGGGTGACCGCCGATACGTGTCCTGGAAGGCCGGATATGACAGGAAGCCACCGATGACACCCTCGACGCGCGCCGTCGGCGTGCCGAAGGGGTCTTGGCATGAGCCTGACCGATTCGCCGAGATCTACGACGAGTTCTTCCCCCAGATCTACCGGTACGTGGCGGCGCGGCTCGGCCGTGACGACGCCGCCGATATCGCCGCGGAGACGTTCCTGGCCGCGTACCGCGGCCGGGACCGGTTCGACCCGGAGCGCGGTGCCCTGCGGCCCTGGCTTTACGGCATCGCCACCAACCTGGTCGGCCAGCACCGGCGCACCGAGAACCGCCGCATGGCGGCGATCGCGCGGCTCGGCACGGGGGCCGCGGCCGCCGGGCACGAGGAGCGGGTCGTGGAACGCCTCACCGCCGAGGGCATGCGTCCTCGGCTGGCGGCGGCCGTGGCCGCGCTGACCGAGGGTGATCGCGACGTGCTGCTGCTCGTCGCGGTCGGCGGCCTGGGCTACGAGGAGGTCGCGGCGGCGCTCAAGATTCCCGCGGGGACGGTCGGATCGCGGATGAGCCGGGCTCGAAGGAAGCTGCGGGAGACGCTGGGCCAGATCGATCACACCGAGGAGGAGCCCCATGGATGAGCTGACGATGGTCGCGGAGACGTTCGACGAGGGAGGCCCGTCCGCCCAGGAGACCGATGCCGGGCGGCGCCGCCTAGAGGAGCTGATGCGGCCAAAGCCGCGCAATCGGCCCCGGCGGCTGCAGTTCGGGCTCGGGCTGGGCCTGGTCGCCGCCGCCACCGCCGCCATGGTCGTGGCCGCGTCCCTCGGGGAAGGGCAGGCGGGCCCGGTGCTGTCCAAAGAGCAGGCGGCGGAGCAGCATCTTCAGGCACGGACGTTCCTCCTGGCCGCCGCGACGAGGCTGGAGGCCGGGACGGCTCTGAAGGCCGAGACGCCTCTGAAAGCGGGCCGCTACTGGCGGCAGCGCACGCTCCGGGGACAGGCGTGGCGCGTCGTCCCCAAGGACGGGGGCTACGTGATCTACACGGAGGTGGAGAGCGACGTCTGGCAGCCACGAACGGCATCGGGCCGGGGTTACTTCGCCGAAAAGGCCAAGCCGGTGGGACCGCGGACGCCCGAGGACATGGCGGCGTGGCGCAAGGCCGGGTCCCCGGCGCGCTGGCGGGCCGAAGCCGACGGTGACCGCCTCAACCTGAGCAGCGACAACAAGCCGCTGGGGCCGCACCGGCCCAGCTACCTCACCCTCGACCCGAACACCGAGCCGCCGAGCGTGGAATCCCGGCTCACCTCCGGTGCGGACCCGGCCGCGTTCGTCGCGATGGTCCGCCGGGACGCCGGTTTCGTGGACGGCAGCGCCAACGAGCTGATGATCGGAGCCCGCTACATCGGCGACCAGCTGGCGGCGCCGAAGTCTCGGGCGGCGGTGCTGCGGATGCTGGCCGGGCTGTCCGGCGTCCGCTCCATCGGGACGGTCCAGGACGCGTGCGACCGTAAGGGCGTGGCCCTGGCCGCGCCGTGGGTCGACCGGGCCGACGGGTCAGTCGTGGAATACCAGCTCATCCTGGATCCGAAGACCAACCACGTGCTCGGCGACCAGATGATCCTCAAGAAGGCGGGCGAGACCGGGATGCGGCCGGGCATCCGCTTCGACTACACCTGCATGCTCAGCGAGAGTTGGACGAACGAGACGCCGCCTCGCGATTGAACGAGGAGATCCCGCAATCGCGGACGCACCCGGCGGCGGGATCGTCTCGACCACCGCGGCGGAGACCTTCACGACGGCCCTCACGACGAATCACCGGCCCGCCAAGACCACCACCACCGCGGCGGTGGTGGTGGTGGGGACCGGGACGAGTTGTTCGACGCGATTGAGGAACGTCCTGGACGTTCAGGACGCGCCCGGCACTCCAGGACGTCCTTACCGACGCCCAGACCTGCCCTGCCTCGGCGTTCCCGGCCTAGGGTTCGGTCGTGACGCCGGGCTGGACGCGCGGTGCCGGCCCGGTGATGGTGCCTGTGCACAGGACGAGCAGCCAGGCGGCACCTGGGGCGGCCATGAGGGCGCCGAGGAGGATGAGCAGGGTGCGGTGGCCGAGTCCCGCGACGCGGCCGGGGAACCGTACACCATCCTGTTGCTCACCGACGGCCGACGGCACGCCGTGCTCGATATCTCCTGGGGCGATGGATACTGCCGCCGCACGTCGCCGCCCGGCACGTCACGACGTACCGCCTCAGCGGAGAGCGCACGGACGTCGACGAGCCGCTCGGCGACCGCGGCTCCCGGCATGAGTCCCGTTCGGCACAGAGTCCACCCCGGCTGCCGATCCCGGGGTTCGGCCAGTGGCAGGACTTGCTCGGACTCGCCGGCGACGGGCTGTCCGACATCCTCGATGCCGCCCACAACCCGCTGCCCGTTCGTACGGATTCCCGCCCACCATGGCGTCCGCCTCGGCCATTGCAGCCGTACGGGATCGAGGAACCGTTCGCCACCGGCGCCGAGCGCGTCATCAAGGACCGGCGCCTCCGACTGAGCACCCGTAGCGCCGGGTCGCTGCGCCTGCCTTCCGGCCGACCCGTCGTCGCCGCCCTACGACGGTAAGCCGTTCAGCGTCACCGTCTCGCCGGGCACGTATCCGCAGCGTCCGCGACATCCCCGCCGAGGTCCCCGGCCGGACGGCCGCCAGACCAAGATGCTCGGCCAGGAGCACCCGCAGACCGCCAATGTCACCCGCCCGAATCGCCTCCGTGACCGCCACCGCGACCGGATCGCCAGGAAAGTCGCACGCCAGCAGCGCCTCGGCCTGCGAGCGCAGCAACCCGGCCCACGTGGGTGGCGGAATGCTCGGGGGCCGGATCGATGTCGGCGTCCTTGAGGATCTCCCAGACGGTGGAGGCGGCCACCGTGACGCCGAGCACCAGCGGTTCACCGTGCACCCGCCGGTACCCCCAACCCGGGTTCTCCCGCACCAGGCGAAGCACCAGCGCCGGATGGAGTTGCCAGTCGGCGGGCGGCCCTGCCGCCTGGGCTTGGATCGGGCGGCGTGCCGACCGGCGATCAGGTCACGGCGCCAACGCAGCACCGTCTCCGGCCATACCAGGAACCGCATCCGCCACAGCGCGCCAAAAGGTAACCGGTGCAGCAGCGCTGCGAGCAATACTCGGTCAGGAGTGATGAACCGCGCCCTCATCCCGTCGAGTTGACGCTCCAGCACAGTGATCTGATGCCGCAGCACTGAGACTTCGGCGTCCTTCTCCCTCTCGGTCATCGACAGCAGACGCAGCACCGCGAACGTGTTGGTCACGGTCAAGTAGCGGCAGGCGCATGCACGCCGCGATGGGCTCTCGTGAGGGGGACGCTCCGTCCCCTGCACCTCGACGAGTTCATCGACGAGGCACTCGCCATCGGCTTCCTATTCGAAGCTGCTCCTACGAAGAACTTCTCGGCGATGGTCTCGACAACGCCGGGATCGCCGAACACCTCACGCTGTCCGAGCACACCATCAGACGCACCTCAGCGACCTGCTCACCAAGACCGGCTGCCTCTTCCATCTCGCACTGGAAGAGGCGCGCCGCCCGAGCCTGTTCTTCAGCGGCAACCACAAAGAGCACGGCCGACTCGCCTGGTCGCACCAGTCACGCGGCGTCGCGTGGCACGGAACGTGACAATTCTCGGCGGCCGATTGACAAACGTCGCCGATTACAAAAAAGGGCTATGAAACTGAACCCGATTGATCGGAGTCCTCGTACCCCAGGTCGCACGAAGGTCGCACGGAGACCGCGATCTTCGGCATTCCAGAGACCAGGGAGAAGAAATGTCCGCAAGCAGTTACCCGGCCCGCCGAATCGTCACCGCCGCCGCCTTCCTCGGCGCCGCCGGAGCCATCGGACTCGGAACGGCCTCCTCGGCCAACGCCGCCGCACCCGCCAAGGTCACTGTCAACGTCGCGCAGAAGGGCAACTACACCGCCGCGATCTGCGTCGGCGACATCCTTGAGGCCCGATGCGCTGACAACGTCGGCAAGGGCCAGACCAAAACGTTCACAGTGTCCCCGCCGAAGGGCACCGCGGTCAGTGTCAGCGTGATCGTCAAGGGTGGCGGCTCGGCCGACAAGTCGGTGGTGAGCAACAAGACCCAGCTCAAGTTCGAGACCGCCGGCAGCAAGGCCAAGCCGGTCGTCAAGCAGACCTGATCTGCCAGGACCGCACCGACCCGTTTCCCGTCCCGCAACCACCCCGCGGTTGCGGGACGGGCTTTCCCGTTCGCACGTCACCTTTTTCCCAGGGACCAAGAAAGCAATAACTACATTGTTCAGAGCGGGCGGCAGCGGCTTCATCACACTCGGCGACCTCGACGAGTTGCAGGTAGAGGGCATGTCCTCGCAGAAACAGGCGAAAGGCTGAACCTGCTCCACAAGACGCTCAAAGAGACCTGGCGACGTCCCCACGTCAGCACACTCGCGCACGGATTGTCCCGTAAGGGGCACATGGTCGTACGCTGCGGAAGGAGCGAGCGATGGGACTGCTGAAGCGTTTCTGGCGACGGAGGACGAGACAGCGCGACGCGAGGCCGTCGCCGCCAGCGCGACGCCGCGTGTCGACCTTCCGGGAGATGCACGCCAGGATGCGGGTCGACGCGCCGAGGCCACGCTCCTGGCAACCGAGGCGAAAATCCATCAGCAAGCGGAACGGCACCGCCGTGGGCGCCGCCGCACCGGCTGAGGAGCTTTCAACGGCGCCAGCGAGAAGGCCAAAGACGCGGCCCGGGAGGTTCAGCGCACCACCGAGCGTTGACGCTCCAGACAGGGCACTGCAGACCGTCCTGCGCGAACCCGAAGTGGGCCGACACGCTCACCGAGCAGGACCGGCGCGTCCTGTCTCCGCTGTTCTGGGCACCCATTAACTCTCTACGGCCGCTTCCCTCGACATGGACACGCGCCTGGACCTTACTGCGGGATCGCGTGCGGATGGCGATGCCATCGGGGTCCGGCCGCCCGGCGTCGCCAAGGCCCCGACCGTGTGATCAAACCGGCTGAGGATTCGGGGGCCTGGCCTGCTCTAGGCTTCCGCGATGGAGACTTTCAGTGATGCTCTGCTCAATCTTGCCTTTCCTCACCTCGGGTGGGTGGTCGAGCAGTTGGATACGTTCTATTCGGTCCTCCCCCTTGGGGAGGTTGGCTATGACGCTGCCGTGGGAACGGCCCGGTTCGGTGATCTGGAGCTCCGCGCGGATCTGCTGGGAACCTATGCCGAGGATGGCACCTTCCAGTGGGGGTGGGCCGAGCAGGCCCTGGCCTCAACATCGGCGATCACTGGTCCCGTGCGGCTCAGGGAGATAGGTCAGCGCCACACGGTCCCGGAATTGACCGATGCGATGGTTGACCTCACCCGTTTCCCCGATCCCCGCCTGGCCGCCAGGCACCTCGGCGTCATCGCCATGGGGCTACTGGGTTCCCGGGGCGCGGCCGATTTCTCTCACGGCGGCAGGTCCCTGACCTTTCTGGTCACCGATGACCCTCGTCTCCCGGCTGCCCGGCCCGACCCGGCCGGCCTCGCCGAGACGCTGCAGACCGGCGCCCAGATGCTGCCCGGGGCGAACGTGGAAGGGGTGATCAATGGATACGCCGCGCATCACCGCTTGGCTGCGCGGCCCGTTACCGCGGGTCTGGAACTGGACCTGCCCGGACACCATCAGGCTCTGGTCCGCGTCGAACATGGACGAATCAGCGAGGTCGTCGTCACTGGCCCGGACGGTCCGGTCATCCCCGCACCCAGGCACGTCCCGCCCGGCACCGACCCTGCGGCCGCCACGTTCATCCCCGCGGGCCTATTCGCCGAGCTGGCCCGCAGGGCGGCGGCGGCGCTGGATCGGGGTGCGGTCGCCCTCGGCGATCACTTGAAGGGCCTGGGCTGGGATCCGCAGGCCTTGCCGGTGTGGGAGGCCGGTGTCGTCCGCTACGGGGATGTGCTCACCGCACGCGCGCGCGAGATCGGCATCTACCGTCCCGGCACCGGCACCTGGCACTGGAGTGACAGCGAGTGGGACGGGGTGGCGCGCGTGCGCTCGGCAGCGCGCGAGTACGGCGCTGACGCCCTGGCCGCCGATCAGGTAGTCCTGCCCGATAGTGAGGTCCAGATCTTCGTCGCGGTGTTCCTGGCCCGCTCGGCGATCCACCTGGGGCGGGCCCGGGGACTGGTGCGCATCCCCACCGCGGAAGGCGACCATCGCTTCGTCGCCGTCATCGACCCCCGCGTCCCCGAGCCCGCCAGTGAATTGGACATCATCTGCGACGTCATTGTCTCCGCGGCCAACTTCCTGCAAGAACTGACCCCTCACCAGGACCGGTACGCGACGATGCGGGCCATGGTCGTCGACTATTTCGAGGCTTACGGCATCGCACCGATACATGCGTGTGAACCACAGATGCTCATTGGGTTGCGCGGCCTGAACGAGGTGCGCGTCAACTTCAGCCACGACGGCACGATCAACCACGCCACATGGGGCATGCACGGCGCACTCGGCTAGACCGGGAAGATCGACTACGCTCAGCAACCGGTCAACAGGCAGATCACCCGCGTCGGGCAGCTCCACTACGACAGGAGAATATGGATTACCCGTCACACTGGCCTCGGTCGATCCGCTTCCTGCCCAGTTCGCCACCCGCCGACCCGGAGGCCGCGGCCGCGATGGGCACCGGCCATCTCGCCGCCAAATACGGGCTGCGCCCCGCGCCGTTCCTGGTCGGTTCAAGCAGGTGTACGGCACCGAGTTGTCGCACGAGCAGGTCTCGCGGATCACCGACCAGGTGATGGACGAGGCCCGCGCCTGGCAGACCCGGCCACTGGATTCGACCTACGCCGTGGTGTTCCTGAACGCGATCGTGGCAAAGTCCGCGACAACGATGTGGTGACCAACAAGGCCGCCTGCATCGCCGTCGGCGTCGATGCCGACGGGGAGCCGACGGGAAGAAGCACGTGCTGGGCATCTGGCTCGCGCGCACCCCGGCCGGGTCGGCCACCGCGGGCGAGAGCGCCCGGTTCTGGGCCAGCGTGATGGCCGGCCTGCGCGACCGCGGGGTCCGCGCATTCTGATCGCCTGCTGCGACGGCCTCGACGGCTTCGAGGACGCCATCGCCGCCGCGTTCCCCGCCACGGTAGTGCAGACCTGTGTGGTTCACCTGATCCGCAACGCGCTGCGGCCGGTGGCGCGCCGGGACGCCGCCGCGGTGGCCAAGCACGCCTTCCAGCACGTCCGGCTCGTCGAAGGACAACACGTCGCAGGCTGGCGCGAAGCACTCAACGAGCTCGCCGTAGCCCATCCAGGGCGAATCAGGTAACGCAAACCGGCCTTCTACCTGCAAATTCTTCTCACACCTGAAGTTACAAGCTCTCCAGCCCGGAGGCCAGATACACATCACTCAACAAACCCGGTGGACTCCGAGGTGGTTCCGGGCTGGGGCCGTGCGACTGCGGCGATCAGGTGGCTTTGCCGCGGGCGATGTAGGTGTTCATGTCGGTGAAGTCGAGGGTGATGTTGGTGGGTTTGTGGAAGGCGTGGTCGAAGCCGGCCAGTTTGTAGAATCCTTCGCTGCCGAGCGTGTTCTTTCCGCCTGCGTAGCAGTAGACGCCCTTGGCGGTGACGTCGCCGAGGCGGACTTCCTGGGGGTAGCAGGGGTAGGCGAGGACGGGCTGGCCTCCGGCAAAGGAGGCGAAGGGGCGGTCGTAGTCGATGCGGACCCCCAACCGCTTGGCCGTTTCCTCGGAGATGCCCGCGACTTGTTCGCCGGTTCCGCCGATGTTCAGCGACACCACCCCGGTGTCGGAGGCGGCGGCGTCGGCGACGCTGCCCTCGGTGTACAGCAGGTGGTCATTGGCCAGCCACAACGGCAGCGGCTTGGCACCCGCGCGTGCGGCGTCGGCGCGTGCCCTCCGGGCCGTTTCGGGGGTGCGGCGGCGCAGGATCAGTGACTGGCCCGCGTAGTCGAAGGTGGGCAGCAGGTGGTAGAAGATCCACGTGCCGATCATGCCGTCGTGGGCCTCGGGGGCGATCTCTCCGCCCGACTCCCGCTCTGACCATCCCACCGGGATGTTGCGCAGTTCGATGCCGCCCAGCTTGAAGGATTCCAGCACTCCGTAGTACAGCCAGATGATGTCGCCGTAGGCCTCGATCTTTTGCTTGGCCACGGCGCTCAGCCCGGTCTCCTTGGCGAGTTTCGCGGACACGCCCAATGCGTCGATGTGGGTGTAGAACGTGAAGCTCTTCGGCGGTCCGCCATTGATCGAGGCTTCCACCAGCGGAAACGGGTCCGTCTGCTGCCATGGCAACCGCGCGACGTCGCCGTGGATCTGATACGGCGTGCCGCGGATCGCCGTGAACTGTTTGGCGTAGGCTTCCTCGCCTGCTGCCTGCCAGCGGGGTGCGGCCAGGGAGAGCTTGTCCTGCCGGGTGTAGCAGTCGGCCAGGAACCGGTTGGTCTGTTTGTCGTCGGGTGCCAGGTTCAGGGCCATGGTGAGGTATTTTTCGGCGTCGGGGAACTGGTTGCCCAGGAGTCCCACATAGCCGCGCTGGCGCGCGGCGTGTACGTTCTCAGGGTCCTTTTTCAGGATCTCCTCGTACATGCGACCGGCTCGCTCGAACTTTCCGGCCTGGAACAACGTGTCCGCGTCACCGCTGCCGGCGTGAGCCGTGGCCGTCTTACCCAGCAGTGGTGCGACCGCGGCGGCACCGGCCACCACGCCGGCCACCGCGGCGGCGCCCCGCAGCAGCGAACGCCGGCCCCATTCTCCGTCCTCGGCGATGGCCTTCCCCTTTTCGCGGTCGCCTTCGAAGCCGCGGCACTATGCCTCGGCACGGACCGCTGTGGGCCCATACCTTCACACCCAAGACGGAGAACTGTTGCCGTGGCATATGTGTTTTTCGATACGCCCGCGATACACCCCATCTAGGCCCAGGACTCACGAAGCTACGGCCGGGCGCGAAACGGCTGTCTACCGCAGGTCAGCAGGCGCACAGACGTCGACCGGCCTGCCCTCTGTCCTCGCCGTTCTGGTCGCACCGACCAACACGTTGCACCTGGACTGCGTCGACAACTACAGCCAGCCCGACCTGTGGTTGCAGCTCCACACCGATGACCTGGACGCGGCCACGGCCAAACTGGCCGGCGCCGGCATCCATCCGTGTGACGAGATCGAACCGCCGGAGAACCTCGAATCCAGAATCCACTGGATCAGGAACCCGGCCGGCGTCGTTCACCTGCTCGCAGAATCCGGCTGAGCTGCCCAGCCCTTTGCGCGTCCTTGCGAACCGGCACATTCGCTGTCCGCCAACCAGCACTCAAACGGCTCTGGCGGGCTTCGTGGGAGGTGCCCACGGTGCGTAGCGGTCGGTGACCTGGCGAGGCACGCGCACATTCGCGCGGCGGGGGCATCGGCGACGCGCGTCACTGCGATCACGGGGATTCGTCGCCCGTGATTCGCGTCCTGTCAGGCAGGGCGTGCGTTGAGGGCGGTGTGGGAGACGGCGAGGTGATGCAGACGGCCATGCAGGCCACGATCACGGCGGCGGTGGCGGGGACGGCCCAGGTGATGTGCTCGCCGACAAGAACGGCGGACCACACAATGGCCAGGAACGGTTGAGCGAGGTTGAGCTGGCCGATGCGCGCGGTTCCGCCGGTGCTCAGCCCGTGGTACCAGGCCAGCGATCCAGCGAACATGCTCGCCACGCCCGCGTAGCCGAGGCCGGCCCACGCCGATGCCGGAACCGGCGGGTAGTCGCGGGTCGCCAGCCAGGCCAAGAAAGGGCCGGCCACGGGCAGCAGAAGGATCATCGCCCAGCACAGGGCGGAGACCGCGCCGATCCGCCGCGCCGTGCGGGCACCCTCGACATACCCGATCGCGCAGCTCACCACCGCGGCGGCCAGCAAGGCGTCGGCGAGCTGCAGCCCGCCGCCGCTCTGCCCGAGCGCGAAGACGACCACCGTGACAAGGCCGACAACGCTGGCGAGCCAAAACCGCGACCCCGGCCGCTCGGCCGCGCGGACGGCGGCGATCGCCGCGGTCGCGGCGGGAGTCAACCCGATCACCACGGCACCGTGGTAGGCCGGAACCCGATCAACGGCCAGGGCCAGAAACAGCGGATAGCCGACCGCCAGACCTATCCCCATCACCAGCAACCCGCCGACGTCACGATGGCCCGGCCACCGAAGCCGGCCCGTGGCCGCCAGCGTCACCGCGCCCAGCACGGCGGCGATCACGATCCGGGCGCAGGTAACGGTCGCCGCCCCGAACACCGGCACCGCCACCCGGGTGGCCGGGGCCGTGCCGCTGAAGCACACCATCCCCACACCACCGAACAGCAACCCCGCTCTCCACCCGCCCCTACCCGAAGAGGTCGCCGGTCCCCCTCCCGCGCTCATGCCGGATCCTCGGCGCGTCGCCCCAAACCGCCGGTACGCGCCCGGTGGTCGCGGACGCGCTGGCGATTACCGCACCGATTCATCGCACACCACCGCCGCTTGCCCGCACGGGAGGTGTCCACGAACAAGAACGCGCAATCCGGCGCGGCGCACTCGTGCAGGCGCCCGGCCAGCGGCCCGGTCAGCAAGTCGATGCAGTCCCGCGCCACCTCAGCGAACGCCGCCGGCATCGGCGCATCTGCGACCCACTCGACCCGCCCACCCGTGGTCAGCCGGGGAACACGTACCGCGGCCGCGGCGGCGGCATTGAGCCGGGCCACGTCCGGGCCCGTCAACCCGGTGCCTTCCACCTGGGCGCGTACGAGCCGGTAGATCACCTCCCGCAGCCCCCGCGCACGACGCAGATCCGCATCGCCGGCGACGCAGCCGACCGGGCACAGTCCCGCCTCCACCAGCCATCGGGACACGTCCTCTGGCCGGCGTAGCAACTCCACCGGGCTGCGATGCCGCCACAGCAGGGTCGAGCACAGATCCAGGCTGGACCGCCCGGCCCGGAACCGGAACCCGGCCCCCTCAGCGGTACCGGGCCGGGTACGCGGCGGCGAAGAATCCACCATTGTCGCAATGTAACGCCTTAAACCCATTACATCAACGTCGATGGAGCGCCCCGCCCAGACCCTGGCCACAGCCGCGCTGGCCGGTCAGGCGTCCAGGTGCTTCGCGGGGTCGACGGACCGGACGGCAATTCCCGTGAGGGCAGCGTGGACAATCGATCGGACTTCCCGGCGCGGGTCTTCGTGGGCAGACCGTTCCGAGGGCGTCCTCAACACGTTGCGGCTCGCCGCCGAGTCCTACGGGCTGGGCATGCCGGAGCTGTGCGCGGCCACCGTGTACTTCGCGCACGGCACGGCGGCCGCGACGAACGCGCTGATCGAACGGAAGGGCGCGCCGACCGCGCTGCTGACGACCCGCGGCTTCGCCGACACCCTGCTTGTCGCGAACCTGGAGGGACGGCTTCGCGCGGCCGGGTTCGCCGGCGACTTCTCGATCATGGACTCGGGCGGCGGCACGATGCGGGCCTCCGACGCGGCGCGGCGTTCGGCGTCCATGCTGACCTCCGGCCCGGCAGGCGGGGTGCTGGCCTCGGCCGCGCTCGCCGGCCGCCTCGGCCACCCGAACGTGATCACCTCGGACATGGGCGGCACGAGCTTCGATGTGGGCCTGATCACCGACGGCAAGCCGGTGGTGGAACGGTCCGGCGAGGGTCTGCGACCTCCACCCGGCGCTGCCGCGCATCAAGATGACGGCGATCGCTGGACCGCTCCCTCGCGGAGAAGGCGATCCGCGAGCACATCGCCGGGCCGCTCGGCTCACCGTGGAGGAGGCCGCCGCCGGGATCCGCCGCGTCGCCGACAACCAGATGCCCGACCTGCTGCGCAAGGTGACCATCGAGCAGGGGCACGATCCGCGGGACTTCGTCGTGTACGCGTACGGCGGGGCCGGGCCGACGCACGCCTACGCCTACACGGAGGCGGCCGGGATTTCGGCGCTGGTCGTCCCGCCGACATCGACGGTGCATTCGGCGTACCGGGCAATCACGTCCGCCCGATACCGGGCGGTGCAGACCACGGAGGTGCTTCGGACGCCGCCCGGCGCCGACGACCCGGCCGCGGCCTTCCTCGGCGAGCGCGCCGTGCACTTCCCGGAGATCAGCCGGGTCCCGGCCCGGGTCTATTGCGGCGAGGGGCTCGGCGCGGGCGCCGCGCTGCACGGCCCGGCGACCCTTTCGCCGGGACCACGGTGGTGATCGGGCCGTCGCAGTCCTGCGCGGTCGACCGCCACAACAACGTCGTCATCAACTGCGAGGAGGAGGCGTGACCATCACCGCCACCGGCATCGACCCCGTCACCTTCGAGGTCATCCGGCGCTCAGCGGCTGCCTGGCTTGGCGTTCACCTGCTCGGCGCCCGGTGTGCCGGTGGGGGCCGGCTTGTCGTGTTCGAGGATCAGCAGCGCTATGTCGTCGTGGTCCTGACCGGCGGGGTGCGTCCCCAACTCGTCGAGCAACCGATCGAGGAGTTCTCCGGAATCAGCGGTCAGCAGGTCCGCGACCCGCTGCTCGAAGGGGTAGGCGAGACCGCGCTCGTCGCGCGTCTCGATCGCGCCGTCGGTGTAGAGGACGAGACGCCGTGACCGACACCGCCTTCCACACGGGCCTCACCGCCGGAGTCGGCTGATCCAGAAGCGCGGGGACCTCCGGCGACGGAGTGAAGAGCCTCGTGCCAAAACCCGTCCTGGCGTGGGGGGAACCGGACGCCATGGAAATGGTTCATTCCGCCATCTGGAAATCGTCTCGGAAATCAGGCTTTTCCAATTTCCGGTTCGGGGGTTATCCGGCGGCGGGGTGCCCCAATCACTGACTCTCGCTTTTTACGGATCTTCGTTCTCCAGCGTCATTCATCCACTGGATGGCGTCCGCTCGCCAGAGCACCCCCGGGAGGTGTAGCGGCGAAATTACCGTCCGGAGCGCCCAATTCCACCGCAAAGGGAGTGGACATGACCCCACGCAGGAGCACGGTCGCGATCGCCCTCACGGGCGTTCTCGGCGCCGCCTCGATCACGGCGCTCGCGCTGCCCGGCGGCGCGGCCTCGGCGGCGGCCGACCCGGTCCTCGTCGGCGCCGGCGACATCAGCAACTCCGGCAGCGGCGACACCGCCACCGCGGCGCTGCTCGACAACATCGCCGGGACGGTCTTCACCGCCGGCGACAACGTCTACAGCAACGGCACGGCCAGCGAGTTCAACACCTACTACAACCCGACGTGGGGACGGCACAAGGCGCGCACCCGGCCCTCGCCCGGCAACCACGACTACAACACGTCCGGGGCCAGCGGCTACTACGGGTACTTCGGCTCCGCCGCGGGCGAACCGGGCAAGGGCTACTACTCTTACAACATCGGCGCCAACTGGCACGTCGTCGCGCTCAACTCGAACTGCGGGTCGATCAGCGGCGGCTGCGCGGCGGGCGGCGCGCAGGAGCGGTGGCTGCGAGCCGACCTCGCCGCCAACCCGAGGGCGTGCACCGTCGCCTACTGGCACCACCCGCGGTGGACGTCCGGCGCCAACCACTCCCCGAACACCGCCGTGGCCCCGCTGGTGCAGGCGCTCTACGACAACAACGCCGACGTCATCGTCGCCGGCCACAACCACCAGTACGAGCGGTTCGCGCCGCAGAACCCCAGCGGCGGCGCCGACTCCGCGCGCGGCATCCGCCAGTTCGTCGCCGGGATGGGCGGGGCGAGCCACTACTCGTTCGGCACGATCCGGCCGAACAGCCAGGCCCGCAACAGCGACACCTACGGCGTCCTCAAGCTGACGCTGCACGCCGGCAGCTACAGCTGGCAGTTCGTCCCGCAGGCCGGAAAGACCTACGCCGACAGCGGCACCACCAACTGCCACTGACGTCCCGGGCCCGGCGCCGCGATGCGCCGGGCCCACCCAAGGAGCCGGCGTGTACCTTTCCACCCTCACCCGCCCGGCCGCGGGCGGCCGCCGCGCGGGCCCCGTCGCGGCCAACGTGGTCGCGCTCGGCGCCGTCAGCCTGATCACGGACGTCTCCGCCGAGATGGTCACCGCGATCCTGCCGCTCTACCTGGTGGTCGGGCTCCAGTTCAGCCCGGCGGCCTACGGGGCGATCGACGGGCTCTACACCGGCGCGACCGTCCTGCTCCGCCTCGCCGGCGGGTACACGGCCGACCGCGTCGACCGGCGCAAGCCGGTGGCGCTGGCCGGGTACGGCGCGTCCGCCGCCGCGAAGCTCGGCCTGCTCGCCGCGGCGGGCTCCGGCGTCGGGATCGGCCTGGCCATCACCGCGGACCGCGCGGGCAAGGGCCTGCGCACCGCGCCGCGGGACGCCCTCATCACCCTGTCCACGCCCCCCGACAGGCTCGGCCGGGCGTTCGGCGTCCACCGGACGATGGACGCCGCCGGGGCGTTCGCCGGTCCGCTCGTCGCGCTCGCCGTCCTCGCCGCCGCGCCCGGCTCCTACGACTCGGTCATCATGACGAGTTTCTGCGTCGCGCTCCTCGGCGTCATGGTGCTCGTGCTGTTCGTCCGCGACACGCCGGGACCGAGGCCGCCCCGCGAGGCGCTGCGCTGGCGGGAACTGCTGCGCGGGCCCGCCGCCCGGCGGCTGGTCCCCGCCTCGTTCCTGCTCGGGCTGGCCACCATCGGGGACGGCTTCACCTACCTGCTGGTCGCCGAGCGCGCGGACCTGGCGCTCGGCTGGTTCCCGCTGCTGGCCGTCGCCACCAGCGGCGTCTACCTGCTGCTCGCCACGCCCCTCGGCCTGCTCGCCGACCGGGCCGGACGGCTCCCCGTCGTGCTCGGCGGCTACCTGACGCTCACCGCCACCTACCTGCTGCTCGGTCTCGCGTCCGGCGGCGGGCTCTGGCTCGTCGGCGCCGTCGTCGTCCTGCACGGGACGTTCTACGCCGCGACCGACGGCGGGCTGATGGCGCTCGCCGGGCCGCTGCTCCCGGCGGGCCTGCGGACGACCGGCATCGCGCTCGTGCAGAGCGGGCAGGCGCTGGCCTACCTGATCTCGTCGGTGCTGTTCGGGGTGGCGTGGCAGGTGTGGGGCACGCGTCCCGCGCTGCTCGCCGCCGCCGTCGTCAGCGTCATCGCCCTCGCCGGGACCGCCGTCGTTCTCCGTCCGTCAGAAAGGGCCACACCGTGAACGCGCGCTCCCGCGTCATCATCCTGACGGCCACGGCCGTGCTGCTCGCCGCCGTGGCCGTCGCCTACACGGTGTCGCACGGCGCCGAACCCGCGCCCGCCGAGGGCCGGACCTCCGGCGGCGGGACCGCCGGCGGCGGGACCGCCGACGGCCGGCGGCTCCAGCTCCTCACCAACGGCCGGCTGTCCTACACCGCCCCGCCGGGATCGCGGCGGGTGACGTCGGTGGAGTGCGACCGGGCCTACGCCGCCGCCGGTACGGTCGCCTGCCTGCGCCCGGTCGGCGCGCTGAGCGCGGGCGCGCTGGTCGTCATGGACGCCGGGCTGCACCAGCGGCGGCGCGTCCCGCTCACCGGATTCCCCAACCGGCTACGGGTGTCGGCCTCCGGGCGGATGGTCGCCTGGACGCTCTTCATCGACGGCCACAGCTACGCGACCACGGGATTCTCCACCCGGGCGGGCATCCTCGACACACGGACGGGACGCCTCGTCACGTCCCTGGAGGACTTCGCGATCACCAAGGACGGCGCCCCGTACCGGAACCGGGACGTCAACTTCTGGGGCGTCACGTTCGCCGCCGACGACAACCGGTTCTACGCGACGCTGTCCACGGGCGGGGGGCGGTACCTCGTCCAGGGGGACTTCGCGGCCCGGACGGTCCGGACGCTCGCGCCCGGCGTCGAATGCCCGTCCCTGTCACCGGACGGCACCCGCCTGGCCTTCAAGTCCGCGATCGCCGGCGACCCGAAGCGCGGCTGGCGCCTGTCGACGCTCGACCTCGCCACGTTGAAGACCGCTCCGCTCGGCGAGACCCGCAGCGTCGACGACCAGCCCGTCTGGCTGGACGACCGCACCATCGCCTACACGCTTCAGCTCAACGACGGCACGAACCAGACGTGGGCCGTCCCGGCGTCCGCGCCCGGGAAGCCGCGGCTCCTGCTCGACAACGCCAGTTCGGTGTCGCCGATCCCGTGACGCCCGGGCCCGGAGCCCGGGTGTCGAACGTCCGATCGCCTCCGCGACCGCCGGCGGCGGGACCGGTCCCCCGGCGGGGCTGGCAGGCTGGGTGCGCCCGCATGCCACGCGAGAGGGGACACCATGGCCGCGACGGGGACGGAGCATGGGCCCGAGTCGGGGCGGTGGTCGTCCGGCGGGGTGGTGGCCGGGTTGTACGAGGTGGGCGAGCGGCTCGGGGCCGGCGGGATGGGCGTGGTCGACCGGGTACGCCACCTCGGCTGGGGCCAGGACCTGGCGGTCAAGAGCCCGCGCCGGGAGCTGTGGGACGGCCCCGACGGCGCCCGGGGGTTCCTGGACGAGGCGAAGGTCTGGGTGGACCTGCCGCCGCATCCGCACATCTGCACCTGCCACTACGTGCGGATGATCGACGGGGTGCCGCGGATCTTCGCGGAGTACGTGCCGGGCGGCAGCGTGGCGGAGGCGCTGCGGTCCGGCGGGATCGGCGCGCTGGCGGAGATCCTGGACGTGGCCGTGCAGATGGCGGCGGGGCTGCTGGCGGCGCATCGGGCGGGGGTCGTCCATCAGGACGTCAAGCCGGCCAACGTGCTGCTCGCCGCGGACGGCACCGCCAAGATCACCGACTTCGGGCTGGCCCGGGCGCAGGCCCGCGCCGAAGCGGATCCGGCGGACGGTGACGCGACGTCCACCCAGGGCGGGCTGACGCCCGCGTACGCGTCGCCGGAGCAGCTCGCCGGACGACCGGCGGGGCAGCCCAGCGACCAGTGGTCGTGGGCGGTGTCGGTGCTGGAGCTGTTCACCGGACGGGCCACCTGGGCGGCGGGCTCGGTCGCGGCCGAGGCGCTGGAGTCCCACCTGGCCGAGGGGGCGGCGCCGGGACGGCCGATGATGCCCGACGCGGTGGCGGCGCTGCTGCGGGAGTGCTTCACCGTCGACCCGTCCGGACGGCCCGCCGGCATGGACGTGGTCGCGGAGCGGCTCCGCACGGTGTACGAGGACGAGCTGGGCCGGAGGTACCCGCGCGAGGAGGGCGTGCCGGTGGCCCATCTGGCCGGCGGGCTGAACAACAAGGCCCTGTCGCTGCTCGACCTCGGCCGGCCGGACGACGCGGAGACCTGCTGGGAGAAGGCGCTCCGCGCCGACCCGCGCTATTCGAACGCGACGTTCAACCGGGGGATCCTGCAGTGGCGGGACGCGAAGATCACCGACCGCCGGCTGGTGGACCTGCTCGAAGCCGTCCGCGAGGCCGACGCGGGGGCCGGTATCCGCGACGGGCAGGCCCAGTACCTCCTGGGCCTCGTGCATCTGGAGCGCGGCGACAGCTCCGCCGCGGCGGCGGCGCTGGGCGAGGCCGCCCGGCTGGCGCCCGCCGACCCGGAGATCGCGTCCACGCTGCGGGCGGCGACGACCGACCAGAGCGTCCGCCCGGCGCGCGCGCTGACCGGGCACACGCGGGTCGTCACCGCGGTGGCCATGACCCCGGACGGCCGCTACGCCGTCTCCGGCGGCTACGACAACTCCGTCCGCGTGTGGGATCTCGGCGAGGGCCGCTGCCTGCGCACCCTGAAAGGCCACAGGGGCCACGTGGACGCGGTGGCGATCACCGCGGACGGCCGGCACGCGCTTTCCGGGAGCGACGACGGCACGGCCCGGTGGTGGGATCTCGGCAGCGGCCGCTGCCTGCGGAAACTCAAGAGCCACAGCGGCCATGTGACCGCGGTGGCGATCACGCCGGACGGCCGGCACGCGCTGACCGGCGACTTGGGCGGCACGCTGCACCGGTGGGATCTGCCCCTGGGCCGCCGTCTCGGGACCCTCACCGGCCACCGCAAGGCGACGACGTCGGTGGCGCTGACCCCGGACGCCCGATACGCGCTGTCCGGGGACCCCATGGACGGCACCGTCCACTTCTGGGACCTGGGCGGCGGCCAGCGCCTGCTCACCCTCACCGGCCACACCGGCGGAGCCCACGCGGTGGCGATCACCCCTGACGGCCGCTACGCGCTGACCGGCGGTGAGAACGCCCTGGCACGCTGGTGGGACCTGTCGGACGGACGCTGCCTGCGCACCCTCACCGGCCACACCGGCTGGGTCGTGTCGGTGGCGGTGGCGTCCGATGGCCGGCACGCCGTCACCGGCGGCCTCGACGACACGGTGCGCTGGTGGGACCTGGCCACCGGGCGCTGCCTGCGCACGATGACCGGCCCCAGCGAGGCGGTCACGTCGGTGGCGGTGAGCGGCGACGCCCGGCAGGTCATCGCCGGCGGGCTGGACGCGACGGTGCGCTGGTGGGAGCTGTCCCCCGGCATCGCGGCGCCGTGGGTCTACAGCCGTCCGCAGGCCGCCGCCGACGTGTCGGAGCGGGCGGCGGAGTTCCGGTCGCGGATCGACGAGGCGCGACGGTCGCTCGACCGCGGGGACCCCGGCGCCGCCACCAGCGCGCTCCGCGCGGCGCGGGCGATCTCCGGTTTCACCCGGCACCCCGAGCTCACGGACCTGTGGCGGCGGGCCGGCCGGGGACGGCCGCGGGTCATGGTCCTGGACGTCCGGCAGGACCACGCGCTCGGGCACTCCGGGACCGTCCCCGCGGTGGCGATGACCCCCGACGGCCGGCACGCGCTCACCGGAAGCGGCGACCACACGGCGCGCTGGTGGGACCTGGGCAGCGGCAAGTGCCTGAACGTCCTCGCCGGTCACGCGGGGACGGTGTCCGCCGTGGCGGTGACCCCCGACGCCCGCCTGGCCGTCACCGCGAGCTACGACGACACGCTGCGCGTGTGGGACCTGGCCGACGGACGGTCCCGCACCCTCACCGGCCACACCGCGAGCCTCAACGCCGTGGCGGTGACCCCCGACGGCCGCTACGCCATCACCGGCGCCGAGGACCGCACGGCGCGCTGGTGGGACCTGACCGCCGGGCGCTGCCTGCACGTCCTCACCGGCCACTCCAGCGTGGTCACGTCGGTGGCGGTGACCCCGGACGCCCGCGTCGCGCTGACGGGCGGCGCCGACGGCGCCGTCCTGGGCTGGAACCTCGCGGACGGGACGTTCCAGCAGTACGACACGCCCCACACCAGCTGGGTCACCTCGATCACGCTGGCGCCCGACGCGGGCCGCGCCCTCACCACGAGCAACGACCACACGCTGCGCTGGTGGGACCTGATCGGCGGACACTGCCTGCGCACCTTCACCGGCCATACCAGCTGGGTGAAGTCGGCGGCGATCACCCGGGACGCCCGGCACGCCCTCTCCGGCAGCCTGGACGGCACGGTACGGCTGTGGGACTTGGACGACGGCCGCTGCCTGCGCATCGTCCCCGGGCACGACGGTCATGTGCTGTCGGTGTCGCTGAGCGCGGACGGACACCGCGCGGCGTTCGCCGGCCTGGGCCACGCGGCCCAGGTGTGGGAGATCGACTGGGACTACGAATGATCATGGAGGCGGAATGACCGGAGCCGGGCGGATGCAACGGTGGTGGCGGGGCCGACGGGCGGGGACGGCGCCGGACGGGCCGCGTTTCCCGGCCGTGCCCGAGGCGACGCTGGCGGCCCTGGCGCGTCCGGGCGGGCCGCCCGCGCGGTGGTCCCCCGGACTCGTGGTGGACGGCGTGTACGAGATCGGCAAGCGGTGCGGCGCCGGGCGGTCGGGCGTCGTGGACCAGGTGCGTCATCTGGGGTGGGGCCTGGACCTGGCGGTGAAGAGCCCGCAGCCGCGAGACATCGCCGACCCGGAGAGCCTGCAGCGCTTCCTCGGCGAGGCGGTGGCGTGGCTCGGCCTGCCCCCGCATCCGCACCTGTGCGCCTGCCACTTCGTGCGGGTGCTCGACGGGACGCCCCGGGTCTTCGCCGAGTACGCGGACGGCGGCAGCGTCGCGGACGCGCTGTCGTCCGGCGGGTGCGCGACCGTGGAGGAGGTCCTGGACGTGGCCGTCCAGCTGGCGTGGGCGCTGCGGGCCACGCACGACGCGGGCCTGGCGCATCGGGACGTCAGGCTCGCGAAGGCGCTGCGCACGTCCGGCGGGGTCGTGAAGCTGCTCCCGGGAGGGGCTCCGGCGCGCCGGGCGGACGCGGAAGGCCGGGCCGGCGACGTCCGGTCATGGGCGGCGGCGGTGCTGGAGATGTTCAGCGGCCGCGCCACCTGGCCGACGCTCTCGCAGGCGGGCGACGCGCTGGCCGCGTACGTGGCGCAGCCGCCGCCGGAACGTCCGGCCATGCCCGAGCCGGTGGCGGCGCTGCTGCGCGACTGCCTCACCTCGCCCCCGGACGACCCGCGTCCGCTCGCCGACCGGCTGATCGACGCCTACCAGGCCGAGCTGGGCAGGCCGTACCCGCGCGAGCCCGCCGAACCGGCCGAGCTCGACGCGGACGGCCTGAACAACAAGGCCCTGTCCTTTGTCGACCTCGGCCGGCGCGAGGACGCGGAGCGGTGCTGGGAGGACGCGCTACGAAGCGACCCAAGGCACCCGGACACGACCTACAACCGCGGCCTGCTGCACTGGAGAGCGGGCGACATCGACGACCGGACGCTGATCGACCGGCTCGAAGCCGTCGCCGGCGCCCACCCCGAAGCCGAGGCGCACTGCGACCACCTGCTGGGCCGGGTGCACCTGGAACGCGGGGACACGGCCGCCGCCGCGGCGGCGCTGGAGGACGCCGCCCGCGCCGCGCCCGACGACCCCGGGATCGCCGCCGCCGCGCGGGAAGCCGCCGGCCGGCGAACCGGCCGCGACCACGTGCTCACGGGCCACACCGAGAAGGTCTGGTCGGTGGCGATCACCGACGACGGCCGGCACGTCCTGTCCGGCGGCTTCGACAAGACGGTGCGGTGGTGGGACCTGTCGGACGGCCGCTGCGTGCACGTCCTGTCCGGCCACGACAGGGCGGTCACCTCGGTGTCGCTGACTCCGACCGGCTGCCACGCCCTGACCTGCAGCGTCGACGGCGTGGCGTGCGTGTGGGTGCCCGCCGAAGGCCGGCTGGAGAGTACCTTCGAGGGCGGGTTCATCTCGGCGGCGATCACCCCCGACATGGGACACCTCCTGACCGGCGGCCCGGACGGGATGGTGCGCCTGCGGGACTCGCGCACGGGCCGCTGGCTGTACGCGATGTCCGGCCACGAGGGCGCGGTCTCGAAGGTGGCGCTGACCCCGGACGTGAGGTACGGGGTGTCCTGCGATCCGCCCGAGGTGCAGGTGTGGGACCTGACCACCGGGCAGTGCGTCGCCACCCTCACCGGCGACCTCCACTCGGTGGCGCTCCCCCCGGACGGCCGCCGCCTCCTGACCGGGCACAACGAGGGGTCCGTCAAGCTGTGGAGCCTGGCCCCCGAGTCGATCGGCAGCATGCTGTGGCACCTGTCCGGGCACATCGGCAAGGTGCACTCGGTCGCGATCACCGCCGACAGCCGGTACGCGGTGTCGGGCGGACGCGACGGGACCCTCCGGTGGTGGGACCTCACCGGCGGACGCTGCCTGCGCACCCTCACCGGCCACACCGACGCGATCGTGTCGGTGGCGGTCACCCCGGACGGGCGGCACGCCGTCTCCTGCGGCCACGCGCTGGACAAGACCGTCCGGGTGTGGGAGCTCGGCGACCGCGTCGACGCGCCCTGGAGTCACTGCCGCCCGCGCGCCGCGTCCGACCTCGCCGCGCGGACGGCGGAGTTCCGGGCCCGGCTGGAGCGGGCTCGCCGGTCGCTGGACGGCGACGACGTGGCCGGGGCGGCGGCCGAGCTGCGCCGGGCGCGGGCCGTCCCCGGGCTGGCGCGGCATCCGGAGCTGCTGGAGCTGTGGCGCCGGTCGGGCGGCCGTGGCGGCCGGCGGACCGCGTTCGAGGACGCCGGGGAACGCGGCGTCCTGACCGGTCACACCAGGCCCGTCGCGACCGTGGCGATCACCCCGGACGGCCGCCGCGCCCTTTCCGGCAGCGGCGACAGATCGGTGCGGTACTGGGACCTGGAGACCGGGGAATGCCTGCGCAGGCTCACCGGTCACACCGACAGCGTCCCCTCGGTCGCGATCACCGGCGACGGCCGGTACGGACTGTCCGGCGGCAACGACGGTTCGATGCGGTGGTGGGACCTGGAGACAGGGAAATGCGTGCGCACCTTCACCGGCCACACCGACAGTGTCCACGCGGTCGCGATGACCCCCGACCGCAGGCACGCGGTGTCCGGCAGCAACGACGGCTCGCTGCGGTGGTGGGATCTGGACACGGGAGACTGCCTGCGCATCATGACCGGTCACACCAGCGGCGTGTGGTCCGCGGCCGTGACGCCCGACGGCCGGTACGCGCTGTCCGGCAGCTTCGACCGCACGATGCGGTGGTGGGACCTGTCGGACGGCCGCTGCCTGGGGACCTTCACCGAGCACACCGACGCGGTCCAGTCGGTGGCGTTCACTCCGGACGGCCGCCGGGCGTTCTCCGCCGGGGACGACACGGTGCGGCTTTGGGAGTTGAGCACCGGCGAGTGCGTGCGCACCATGACCGACCACACCGACACCGTCATGTCGGTGGCGGTCACCGCGGACGCCCGGCACGCCTTCTCCAGCGGTGAGGACGCCACGGTCCGGCTGTGGGACGTGGACACCGGGCGGTGCCTGCGCGTCCTCCGCGGTCACTCCATGAGGGTCTGGTCGGTGGCGACGACGCCCGGCGGGACCCGCGTCCTGTCCGGAAGCTCGGACACCGAACTGCGGCTGTGGGACGTCGACTGGGACTTCGAGTTCCCGGACGCTTGACCGGTCGTCAGCGGGAGGCGTCCAGCAGGGCGCGGCGGAGCTCCGCCGCCGTGCCGATCCCGATCCGGGGGCGGTCCGCCAGCGCCCGGTCCAGTACCGCCGCCACCGGCTCGGGGATGGACGCGTCGCGCTCACGGACGGGCACCGGCGCGTCCTCCAGGACGATCCGCCACGGGTCCCGGCCGGCCGGGAAGTCGCGCGGCGGACAGCGGGTGATCAGGTAGTACAGGCAGGCCGCGGCGGCCCACACGTCCACCTCGGGACGCGCGTACTTGAAGTTGATCACCAGCTGGCGGGGCATGAACCACGGCTTGCCGGCGGTGACGCCGGTGCGGGTGTACCCGCTGAGCCCGGCGGCGTCGAACGCCTTGGCCAGCCCGAAGTCGCCGACCTTCGCGACGCCGCCGTCCAGCAGGATGTTGTGCGGGCTCAGGTCCCGGTGGACGAGCCCGCGGGCCACACCGTCGCGGCCGCCGTCGCGGCCGTCGCCGCGGTCGTCGCGGTCGCCGCCGCCGTCGGAGACCTTGACCTCGGCCTGGTGTGCGTACGCCAGGCCGTCGAGCACCTGCAGGATGATCTCGACCGCTTCGCCGACCGGCAGCGGCGCGTCCCGGTGCTTGAGCAGCCCGCCTGCGTCGCCGCCGGCGCAGTAGTCCATCGCGAAGTAGAAGACGCCGTTCCAGCATCCGTGGTCGTGCACTCCGACGATGTTCGGATGGTCCAGCGCCATGCTGCTGGAGATCTCCCGCAGGAACAACGCCTTGGCCCGTTCGAGCGCCGCCACCTGCGGCAGCATCACCTTGAGCGCGACGCGCCGGCCCGTGCGCCCGCACCGCGCCAGGTACACCGCGCCCATGCCGCCGCGGCCCAGCACCCTCTCGACCGCGTAGCCGGCGAACGCGGACGCGCCGGCGTCCAGCAGGTGCCGCATGACCCGGTCGGGGTCGGCGCGGCAGGCCGCGCACACCGCGTCGCCGGGCCGGGCGCCGACCTCGTCCGCCACGTCCGTCCCGCACACGACGCAGCGCGGCCGCGGCCCCGGACCGCCGCCGCCGGTCGGCACGCAGGCCCGGCAGCGGGGCCTCTCGGACGCATCGGGAACCTGGTCCTCCGGGATCTCCCGCTGGCAGTGCGCGCACAGCACGGGGGCCGTGGCACAGACCCGCAGCACCGTCTCCCCCACTCGCAGCTCGTCGCCATCCTGCAGGTCGTGCTCGGGGAACCGGCGCCCGGCGGCCTGTTCCGGGGTCTGTCCGGGCTCGCGCCGGCCGATCGCCGTGCCGTTGAGCCAGGTGCCGTTGAGGCTGCCGAGGTCCCGTACGCGCAGGCCGGGCGGGTTGATGTCGAGCAGGCAGTGATGCCGGGACACGGTGCGGTGCCATTCGTCGTCGGGCACCGGCAGATTGCAGTCGCCCGCCCGGCCGATGACACAGGTCTCCGGCTCGGCGAACACGAATTCCCGACCGGTGAGGCGGCCACCGGTGACCTTCAACGTGATCTGCGCCGGCATCCCGGATGCTCTTCCGTCGGCTCCGCGTAGATCGTACTAGCGAGGCGTTCAGTTGGGTTTGTCGTTGAAGATGATTCGGGCGATCTTCCAGCCGTCGGAGGCCAGGCGGAAGAGCCAGATCTCGCGGCCGTGGACGATGCTCTCGGGGCCGCCGCCCTTGGGGCGGACCTTCGCCTCAAGGGTGCCGTTGACGTATCCGTACTCGTCGGCCACCACGACCTCCTCGGCGCGGAAGGACGGGTCGATGGCGAATTCGGCGAGGAGGTCGCCGACGCCTGTGCGGATCTCGTCCTTTCCCCGGCGATCGGGTCTGTTCGGCGGGCACCACATGCAGTCCTCGTCCCACAGGCTCAGGTAGCCGTCGAGGTCCTCCGCGCGGACGTAGGAGGCGAGTTCGACCTCGAAGATGCGGCGGATCTGATCCTCGTTTGTGCGGAGTCCGGGACGTGCTGATGAAGTCGTCATTGGAGCCTTCCGGATGGTGTGGTTCGGTGACGGCGGTGCCAGAACGGTGCGGTGGGCCAGCGCCGTTCCAGCCCGTAGAGGTGGTCCCGGACGCGCAGGTAGTCGGTGAAGCGCAGGTCGACGGCCCGGTGGTGGTCGCCGGTGTCGCGGGGACGGCCGTGCAGCCGGTCGGCGATCAGCAGTGCGGCGTCCCGCCCGTCGGCGAGGGCGTTGTGGAGGCCCCGGGCGCAGATGGGGTCGCAGGACGCCGCGGCGTCCCCGACCGCCAGCCAGCCGGGGCCGGACGCGCGGTCCAGGACGAACGACGGCGCGGCACGGGCCGTCACGCGCCCGCCGGTGGGCGCCCGTCCGGCCAGCTCGCCGGACAGGCGGGCCGTGGCGCGCGCGCCCGCGAGCCAGCCCTCGGCCGTGTGCAGCCGCAGGCGCCGGACGATGCCGGGGTCGGTGGCGACGGCGACCGCGAGGCGGCCGCCCGGCAGCCGGGCGGCGTACCACCATCCGTGCTCGGTGGCCTCCACCAGGGTGAGGTTCGGGAATTCCGACGACGCCGGGAGCCGGATCACGCCGGTGACGAAGGTGAGCCGGTCATGGTGGCGCGGACGGGCGCCCATGGCGCGGGCGAGGCGGCAGCGGCGTCCGCTGGCGTCGACGGCGACGGCGGCACGGATGGTCCGGGCGGGCCGGTCATCGCGGGCGACGCACAGCTCGATCCCGCCGGGCACGGTGCGCGGGACGCCGACGAGCCTGCCGCGCGTGAGCGTGTCCGCGGCCGCCGCGGCGTGCCGGGCGAGCAGGCGGTCGAAGCGGCCCCGCTCGAGCTGCCATCCGGTGCCGTGCGGGTTGAACAGGTAGTCGTTGTAGCCGAGCGCCTCGCCGCCCCAGGACGAGCAGGACCCCAGGCACGGCTCGTGCCCCTGGGCGAGGAAGTCGTCCCAGACGCCAAGGTCCTCCAGGAGCGGCCGGGTGTCGGGCGGGATGCTCTCGCCGGCGCGGGGCCGCTCGGCGCGTGGCAGCTCGTCGCGGGGCCGCTCGGCGCGGGGGGCCTCGGGATCGCCCGCGTCGACGATGAGCACCCGTCCGGCCCCGTGGCGCCGCAGCGCGATCGCGGTGGCGCAGCCCGCCGGCCCGGCCCCGATGATCACGACGTCGTGCTCGGGGACGGTCATGGTGAGCGCTGGCTGTACGTGGCGCCGCTGAAGTCGTTCCAGTGGCCGGAGTTCATCGGCCAGGGCGTGATCTTGGGGTTCTCGGACGGCTCTTCGTCCAGGTCGCTGGCGACCTCCAGGTACTGCCGCGGGGAGTGCTCGGCGCCGCCTTCGATGCGGCTGCCCTGGAGGATGACGCCGATCCGGTGCCAGTGGCGGACGCTGTCCAGAAGGTCCTGGTAGCGGCCGGTCTCGCCCAGGTCGGGCGAGACGGTGCCCTTGCCCCGGACGGAGTAGTACTGCGGTCCGAGGCGGCCGTGCTTGACGTCCTGTGCCCGGTACACCTGGGTGGGACGCTGCGCGGGCCACGACCAGAACAGCGTGGTGCTCTTCGGCAGGTTCGGCGCCACGTTGTGGGTCGCGCAGGCGTTGTAGTCGGTCTGCCATGGGATCGCCATGAACTTGCTCGCGTCGCCCGGCTCCAGGGGCGCGGTCCGCCCGGGTTCCGGATGGAGCGGTATGTAACCGACGGTCAGGAAGGGCCGGTCGGCGTACGCGGCGGCGTAGTCGAGCGGACGGGCCCGGATCCGGAACGGCCCGCAGCACGATTCCCGCCAGTCGCGCCGGTAGATCTCCTCGTCCCGGACGGTGAAGGTCATCTCGATGCCCGGGGCGAAGCGGCCGCCGAGCCCGCTGGTGAGGACCGCCTTGTCGAGGTACTCCCCCGGCCCCAGCGGCGGGCCGTCACCGGGTTGCGCGCGTCCGCGGTCCCACTGCTGGAGCAGGAAGTACTGGGTTTGCGTGACCGTCAGGAACGCCAGGCCCGCGTCGCCCATGGACAGCGGCATGTAGGGCGGCCCTATGTGGGACTGTGGCGTGTCGTTCGGATCGCGGATGTAGGCCAGCCCGGTCAGGACCGTGTCGGCCGGTTGGCTGTGGGCGTCGATGTCGCCGACGGCGTCGTGCGCGGAGACGGCGCGGTCGGGCAGGTTGGTGGTCCAGCGTTGCAGCGCGGCGGCCTGGAAGACCGGCGCCAGGTCGTCGTCGAAGGCCGGGCGGTAGGCGCGGTCGAACTTGCCGTCGCCGAACAGGTCGGGCCGCAGGCCGAGCTTGCGCACCCAGGTGTCGTACATGTCGTCCCACAGCGTGACGACGTTGCGGATCTGCGGGGCGTAGCCGGGGTCGGTGGTGACGGCCCACGCACCGTGGACGGGCTGCGTCCCCCCGTCCTCGTACACCAGCGTCGCGCTCACGGGGCCGTCGCCGGTGTCGTCGAACCAGCCGTCGGCGTTCACGTCGCCGTACACGCCCTCGGAGAGCATGCCGCCGAAGAGCGGGAACGGCCTGCCGTCGGGTCCGTACCAGGCGCAGGCGCGGCCGGGCGCGGGCAGGACCAGCAGGCGTCCGAACTCGTCGGTGCTCAGCTCGCCGAGCGCGTCGATCCGCCCGGCGGGCTCGTAGAGGCGGTCGAATCGATCGCACGGGAAGGCGCGGGGATAGCTCGGGTAAGGGGTGATCTCGCCGCCGTTCTCCGCGCAGGGAGTCGTCCGCCGGTCGAAGGCGACCGGGCCCGCGTTCGTGCCCCGGATGGCGCGAGGTCCGGGATCGATGACCAGGCGTTCGAGGCGTTCCAGGCTGCCTAGGTCGGGGCCCTCGGCCCTGTTGCGCAGATACCGCCGCTCCTCGTGCTCCGGCTCGTAGAGGTGGATTCCGAGGTCGTCGTTCAGGACGTGGCAGTTCGCCTTCTTGTTGGCCAGGTGGACGGTCCAGACGATGTCCGTGACCTTCCTGCCGCCGATCTCGCTGCCCACGCGGATTTCCATGGCCTCACCGGCCGGGTAGGCGTGGGCGCCTTCGTCGGGGTAGCAGAAGATCCTGAATCGCGCGGCCTGGCGTTTCAGCGCGCCGGCGGAGTCCCTCAGGTCGCCGCTGGTGATGGGATCGGCCTCGGTCCCGGCCCTGATGGGCAGGCCCCCGACGGTCGCCTCGTCGTTCCGGACGGGCATTCCGGTCATCGTCTCCGGACAGAGGTAGTACTCGGCGCTGTTCCCCACCCGGGCGATGCCGATCGCCGGATGGACCCGGAAATGGTACGGGGAGTCGTCCATCGCTTTCTCCTTTCTCGTGGCGGCCCGGATCCTCAGGATCAGGAGAATTTGGGGACGACCCCGTGCTGCCAGCAGGCGAGGATGTCGCCGCCGACCTCGGCCATGCACGCGCCGAAGTCGTCGCGCGGACGGCCGGCGAACAGATCCCCCAGGATGTCCAGGAGCCGGCGGAAGTCCTTGATGAGGATCCGCCGCGCCTCCCGCGCGTGTTCGTCTCCGGGCTCGGCACTGGCCTGATAGATCGGGGGCAGACCCGAAAGATTGGAGCGGATATCGTTGAAACGGCGGAAGTGCGACCATGACTCTTTGTAGCCGTCCGCGGTGTTGCGGTGCTCCACCGCGACGGCGGAGTCGCCTTTCGACTCGCCCTCGCCCTGGTCGACGATGAGGTCGACGAATCCCAGCGCCTGCGCGAGCCCGCCCGGCCCGTCCTTGGTGATCCGCTGTTTCGGGAAACGGTTGTAGAAGTACCCGAACTCGTCGACCTGATTGACCTTGCTTCGCAGTTCGGTCACCAGCTCGCACATGCCGTAGCTGACCGCGTCATAGAACTCCGCGATCGAGCCGTAGTCCCGGCGTTCCGTGCGCATGGTCGCCGCGGGCAGTTCCATGCCCCATTTCGGGTACTCGACGAGGCACATGGTGTTGACGCGTTTCTCGTCGAGCGGGCCGATCTCGGCGCTGTAGGGCTTGTAGTACTGGGTCGGATCCGGGTCGTTGAGCGAGAAGTCGATGTGCGGAATGTGCTTGCCCTGGTACACCGGCGGCTTGAACGTCGGCACCTGGCCGTAGGCGTTGGCGATGTTGCAGGCGAGCTGGAGGTGCAGCATCTCCTCCCGGATGACCGCCTCGATCAGCCGGAACGCGTGGTGCGCCGGTTCGGTGATCGAGTACATCGCGGCCATGTAATACGGGATGGTCCACATTTCCAGGTCGACGAGGCCCTGCAGGTGGGTCCGCAAGGTCTTCAGGTCCCATCCCGTACGGGTTTCCGTGACGGTCATCGCGACCGGCCCCTCTCGCAGGGATCGTTCTCGTTGAGCTGGTTGGCGGTGCTGAACCAGACCGTGGCCGCGCCCGTGAGATCGAGGGTCGCGGGCGCGGTCTTGCGGCCCTCGACCAGCACCGGGCAGGAGCCCCCAGGCAGCGGGTTCCGGCACGGGACGGAAAGGCTCGGAACGCTCTCCATCGTCAGCGCGGTCCCGGCCTCGATCTGCTCGGACGACAGCCAGTCCGGAACCCTCCCCAGGGTGACGATGTGCTGGTAGTCGGGATCGCTCGCGATGTAGTGGGTGAGATGCGCCTCCGGACCCTTGCCGAAGATCACGTAGTTGAGATGCTCCGGGCGGGGAACGTCGGCGTTGAAATGGCGGAAATGCACCACGTTCTCGACGGTGACCGGGACTTGCTCCGCCAACGGCGGGCCGACGGGCTTCGGGTTCTCCTGATCGTCGTCGTATTCGCGGAACAGGTCCGCGCGGAACTGCGTCACGGCGCCGCATTTGATTTGCGGCATGGTGAACTTGTCGTCCTCGGAGTTGACGAGGTTGTAGGGGAGACCGGGGTTCTTTCTGCGGTCCTCCTGATAGCGGGTCATGATCTCCGGCGGCAGCGTCGCGCGCAGCACGACCTGGTACGAGTGCTTCGCCATGGTGAACATCGGCATATGCGACAGGAACAGCGTCTCCAAGCCGATCATGAAGCAGTTGTGATATCCGGGCGGGTCGATGATCGGGTCCTGGTGTCCAGGATGCCTCTTCGCGGCCGGGGTCATCGTGCTCCTCCTTCTATCGTCATGCTTCTACGTTCCTGCCGAGCACGTCGCGCAGGGCACTGATCGAAGGGCTGAAGAAGTAACCGCCGCCGGTCGGAACGACCCAGTCGACAGAAGTCGACAGGGTGGCGGTCTTCGCGCCCGCACCAAAAACGGTGCTGGTCCTCCGGCGGCCCTGCTTCGGTTCGCCGTTCTGGCCGATGAGCATGTCGAACCCGCTCGGGCTGCGGGGCGCGGTCGGGCTGCCCATCCATTTCGCGTTGAGGAATTCGAACTGGTCGCTGATCGACGACTGGTAGCACAGGAACAGCAGCCCGCGGTCCGCGTCCTGCGAGCCGGGATCGTTCTCGGCGAAGGGCGGCCCGTACGGCAGGCCCCTGCGCAGGATTCGGCGGCTGAACGACGCCCGCCGTCCGCCGAGGTCGTTCGGCGTCGCCCGCGCGTTGACCTTGCGGATGTGAGCGGCCATCGGGCAGATCAGGCCGACCGGGTCGGCCTCGGCCTCCGGCCATTGGTCGTCGCCCTCGGACGGCGGCGGGCCGCCCGGCGCCGCGAAGCCGAAGTTGTTGTTGGCGAGCCGGTCGACGCCCAGCGCTCTGTCGTCCTTGTCGGGCAGCCGGGACACCGGAGCGCCGCTGGGCCAGCGCCCCACGATCCGCGCCGCCAGCCATTCCGCGGTCACATGCTCGAAGCCCGCCACCTGCGTCGACAGCCGTTCGGCCTCGTCGCGCACGAACGCGTGGAACGCGGGCACGTCCTGCCGCAGCCGCCGGAAGACCAGGTAGGAGCCGTTGCGGCTCCAGCGCGGGCCAGGCAGGTTGATCTGGCCTGGCATCAGCGGGTCGGCGCCCGACGCGGGATAGCCGAAGACGAACTCGCCCGGCCAGACCAGGTACTGACCGGGCAGGCCGAACAGCCACGCGTCGGGGATCGCGTCCGGGTCCACCTTCCGTGGCGTGATGACCGCCTTCGGATCGTCGGCGTAGCGGCCCCGGACACCGGGCTGCGACACCCCGTCCTGGAACCCGAAGTGCTCTTCGCCGATGCTGTTGAGCTTGCGGCCCTCATCCTCGTAGAAGCAGTGCAGGCCGTTGGCCTCGGCGTCGTCGCGCAGCTCCGCCAGCAACTCCTGGCACGCCTCGTACCGGTCGGCGTTGAACACCAGCAGCACGTCGGCCTCGGTGCCGGGGCCGCCGACCCGCCAGTTCGCCGGGTTGCCCTCGCTCGACGGGTCGGTCGGGTCGCCCAGCAGCGCCGACCGGGTCGCCATGCCGTGCGCGAACCCCTCGTCCTCGAACGCCTCCACGTCCGGCGCGTACGGCCCGTCCGCGAGCAGCCTCTTCATGGCCGGACGGCTGACCGCGACGTTGAACCAGGCGTCGTCGACGTCCTCGGGGATCGCCCCGAGCGTCTCCAGCCGCCGGGTCGCGGTGTATCCGCGCAACCGCCTGACCTTCTCCCGTGTCTTCATGGCCTGGCGCAACGTCGTCACCCGCGGCGCGACGGCGGCGAACCATGCCCGCGCCCGCACCACGTCGATGATCGTGAACGCCGCGATCGCCATGTGGGGCTTGAAGAAACCCGGTACGACGTTGCCCTGGATCTCGTCCGCGTCCAGCAACGGCTCCTGCGGCGGGCCCTTGCGCTCTTCCGCCATCAGCGGCCCCCATTCCTCGTCCGGCCCGCTCGGGCCGCGGCCGGTTCCGCGCCGCCTCCGGTTGTGGCGCCGACGCCGGCGGCCGAGCCCGAGCCCGCGGCCGCGCCCACGAGCAGCGACGACTGCGCATAGTCGAAGGCGGGCAGCGCGCAGCCCCGGTAGTACAGGAAGGCGGGGTTGGCCTCGTCGGCGCACGCGCCGCAGCGGTGCCCCGCGCACGAGCAGCGGACCGGACGGTTCGTGAACCGCCCGGGCGCCGACACCTGTCCGATGATCTTCATGGTGATGCACTCGGCGACCTGGCCGCCGTAGGTGATCGGTACCCCGCCGATCGTGATGTCCCCGACGGTGTAGCCCTCCTCCGCGGGCACTTCCAGCACCGCCCGCTCCACCATTCCGCGGCGACCGCGCAAGACCTGGAAGAAGGCGGGATCGACCGGCCTGCCGCCGGGCCCGGCCCACCCCGTCATCTCCAGGTGGTCCATGTAGAGGCCGACGGGATTGGCGATCGTGATCTCGAACCCGAGCGCCGCCAGCTCGTGGACGCTCGCGCCGATCGTCGGGTCACTGGCGCGGTTGAGCCCGCCGTAGCCCGCGCACGCGATCAGCGCGTCCGCGTCGACCATCGGCGTCGCGCCGGGGCCCGGGTCCATCGTGGTGCGCAGGACCGTCGCGTCGGCGCCCAGCACGATCTCCGCGGACAGCGTGTTGTCCGGCTGGCCGAGATGCATGATCCCGTCCACGGTGTTCCAGCGGTTGTACGGGTTGTAGGCCCCCTTCGCGTACACCAGGCGGGGCTTCAGCGGATCGCGGTAGTCGTAGAGATCCTCGGAGCAGAGCAGGTCAGCGAGCTCGACGTCCGGGCTCACATGCTCGCGGTAGAGGTCGACCAGCAGTTTCGGGTCGCCGGGGATGTCGTACTTCGGATTGCCGTTGATATCGGGAAGCCTGTCGCCGTGCAGCGCCTGCCAGTACTCCGGCGGCTCGGAGGTGAACGTCACGCGAAGAATGCGGCCTTTTTCGTCGCGTGTGGTGCGCCATTCGCAGTACTCGTCCTGCGGGCGATAGTAGAGGTGTTTCCACTGCTCGCCGACGTAGTACGCACCTGGACCGTCCATGCGTTCGGTGAGGGGAATCAGCTGCTCTGCGCGGCGGAGCGCCTCCGTCCGGCCCCAGCGATTGCGCAGCGTGCCGGAAAAGCCCGTCCAAACGATGTCCTGCGAGAGCGGATTCTTGGGCTCCGTCTTGAGCTGGTTGATGTACTGGCAGGGCTGCCCGTCGAGTTTGGGAAGCTCGGAAGCGATGGCCTCGTCGAACCATCCGGAGACCGCGTCGCTCCACTTCTCCCGCTGGTTCGGAATCCTGTCGAAGTCAGTCATATAGCCGGGCGGATCGTACATGGTCAATCGTGCCGGTCCGGCCGTGGTGTTCTCCTGTGTCATGCCATGCCAATCTCCGGCGCTCCTGGACGAGGTCCATGTCGCCGCGCGTTCGAATCTCGCGGGCTTGCCTCCCCCCGCGGGGACACCGCGTACCGTTCGGCCAGCATGATTTGCCGGGCCTTTTCCAGTTCGTGAACGCCATCACGATCCCTACCAGGCCGGAAGAGGCGAACGGTCAGTCGGGAGCACCTGGTGAAGCGATCTCCATCCGGTCCTCGGGGAGGAAGGGACTGTGCGCGGAACCGCCGGGCTCGTCCTGCCGCCAGAGGCGCCCGCAATGAGGGCAGATGATGTCCAGCCGCTGATGCGGCAGGAGGTACCTGGTCAACAGGTCGGAAAGCACTACCTCGTGGGAGGCGTCCGGCAGATGTGAAAAGTGCTCGGCCACCCAGGAACCGCGCCTGCCGTTCTCTACGGCCTCGACGTACTGTGCGGCGGCGGCACTCCAGCGGTCGAGAACCGTCTCCTCGTCGGTACTGCCGATCACGGAGAACTCCTCCGGCGGAGGGCTTGAGTTGTCAGAGACGACCTCTCCGCAGCGGCACAAGAACCTCATCCGACGAGTGTGGCAGCCGGCGAAGTGTCGGGGAGGCGGACCCCTCTCCACGCAGATCGTGATAATGGACGGTAGTGAATCTCCATAGGCTCGTCCCCTTGAAGGTGAGCGATGGCTGAGGAAAGGGCCGGGAACACTGCCGGCGCACGAGTAGCGGTTGCGCAGGTGTAGTGCGATGCCGCGACGTTCCATGGACCGGCTCCTCGGGCGGGCCGGGCGCCCGCCGCGGGGGCCCGCGGGCGGCGGGCTTGGCGGCGGTTGGTGCGGATGTGCGCCGCCGGGGACGCCGCCGCACAGGACGCGGTGCGTTCCGCCGAACTACCCGAGGGCGACGTCCAGGATCTGCTCGCGGCCGCCCCGGACGAGCCCGCCGATCGCGCCGCCTACCTCACCCTCATCGGCCAGCACGCCCAGCGGCAGGCACTGGACCCGGACGGATCCCTGCTCGCCCTCGCCTACCGGGCCGCGACTCCGCGGGTACGCGAACGGCTGCGCGCACTCGCCGCCGCCGCGGAGGACATCGGCGTGGTCCGGGTGCTGGTCACCGGCGACCAGCGTGACCGCATCGCCGAGATGACCCGCGACGAGCTGGACTACCTCGGACGCCATCTCGCCGATCACCGGCAGTGGGACGAACTGCGCCGCCTCGCCCGCGACCTGCCGGTGGCCGAAGCGCTCGCGGCCCTTCGGCTTCTCCCGGAGCGAGAGCGCACCGGGCGCTCTCCCGAAGAGTTCCGGGCGACCGTCGAAAGGCTGCCGCGCGACCGCCTGATCACGTATGAAGTACGCCATTCGATCGACCTGCGCGCGTCCTTCTCTCCGGACACGTCCGAACTCGCCCTGCATTACGAGAGCCTCAAGCCCATGCGGCCGACCCGGCTTCACGTGGAGGCGATCCGGGTCGGCACGGGCGAGATCGTTCACAGTTTCAGCCAGGTCGAGAAGGAGTACGGGGGCCGCTCGGTACTTCACCTCGGCGACCAGATCGTCGTCAAGCGTCCGGAGCCTGAATGGTCGCGCATCGTCCGGGTCGTGCCGGACGTCGTGCCGCTCGGTCCGCCGGACTTCTATTCGGAGCTGCGCAGATCGAGCGGCGGCGGGGTGACCCTCACCTCGGAGAGGCTCGCCTTCATCGACCCGGGTGCGGACGCGTTGCGCTATGAGCCGCTTTCCTCGGGAAGGACCGGCACCGTCGCCACGCTCCCCGCGGCACGGTTGATCGCCACGTTCAGCCTCGGTCACATCGGCGTCTGGGACGAGGACGGAAACGTCGTTCATAAGATCGCGCTGCCCGGCTGGCACGTCACCGAACGGTGCCATTCGGCGCTCAGCTTCCTGTCCCCGGATTCATTGGCGCTGAACGAGTTCGGATACTCCCACCCCGAGCAGAGCACCGAGATAGGGAGTTCCCGTCGGACGGGGAGCCTCGCCGAACCGTCCGGCACGACGGCCCGATCCGGGAACACCGGCCTCTGGAGAAGTGGGAGGGGCTGCCGCTGGACCATGCGTTCGCCGCGCGGATATTCAGTTCGTACAAGGGATACCTCGACGAGGACATTCCTTGGCTGCAAACGACCCCGGCGCCGACGACGACGCTCCGGAAACTGCTCGCGATGACCCCGGGAGGCGACATGTTCGCCACCGGCGTCGAGGGTCGCGTGCCGCGGTTCGAGGTGCACAGCCCGCACCTGCCCGCCGCGCGCGAGCTACTGGAACGCCCGCTGCTGCACAGCGGTCCGCAGGACCTGCGGCGCGCGGCGAGCCTGCGGGCGAAGATCGGCGATCCAGCCGTCCGGGACGCGCTCGACGTCCTCGCCGCCCACCTTGAAGACCGCTTCGCCGGGGATATCGAGCTCGGCACGGGCCCGGCGGCCGCGGGCGGCCCCACCGACGTCGCCCTGTCCCGGTACCCGAATCCGCTAGAGCACAAAGGGAACGCATGACCGGGCACCGTGGATTCAGAGACGTCGTCGATGGCGGGCGAATATCCAGACGGACCCGAGCCCACCGGTGATCAGCATCAGGACGAGCCCGGCGGTCAGCCACCATCGTGCCGTTGACGTTCCGGTGTGCCCCGAAACCGCGGGCCCGAACGCCGGACTTTCTGTCGCGTCCACCGAAGGGAAGGTGCGCGGCACGTTGATCTTGTCGTCGTCGCTGAAGACGTGGTTGTGCGCGCGGAAGTCGTCCAGGTCGTCATAGGAATCACCCTTCCAATCCACGATCTTCACGAGATGGTTCGGCTGGCACACCAGGAACAGCGGCTTCAGCTCGACCTTTCCGTTCTTGTGCTCGACGATGACGTTCACCGAGTACGTCCGTCCGGCGGACGCGCACCGGGCCGGACTTGCCGCCGCCCGCGAGGCGATCCCGAGGGCAGGCGAGTCCCAAGTCGCCACCAATGGGATGAGGCACGCCGCAACCGCCGCGCATAGGGCGCGGATGGTCCTCTCTGCACTGCACACCGAACGGTCTCCTCACACTGCGCCTATCGCGCGTGCATCATGTCGGCATCCATCTGGGACCGGTCCCGTCCGAGCCCTGCCCCTCCCGGCGAGATGCGTTCCACGTTTCCGGTGGCGCCGGTGACCGGGACCGTCGGCGGCCTGTCGCCTCCTCGGCGGCGGATGGGGACAGCTCATCCACCCGGGCGCGAGGACGGCCCCACTCTGGCTCGCCGTCACTCGCCGGTGCCGGACGCCTCGCGCTCGTAGGTGCGGATCGTCCGGACGAACAGCGCCCGTTCCTCATCGGTGAGCTGCTCGAACGCCGTGTGCCACGCCTGCGCCCCGTTGGCGAGCCAGCCCTCGATGGCGGCGCGGGTCTCCGGCTCGTCGGTGATGGCCACGATGGTGCGGCGGCGGTCGGCGGGATCGCCGCGGCGTTCCAGCACGCCCTGCCGGCTCAGGTCGCTCACCATCAGGCTCACCGTGGTCGGCGCGATCTCCAGCCGTTCGGCCAGGGTGTTGACCGTCATCTCGCCGTCGAACAGCAGGTTGGACAGCAGGGTCAGATGCCGCGGGGCGAGGTTCAGCGATCGCAGCCGCTCGGGCAGCGGCGTGCGCTTCACCCGGGCGACCACGCGCGGCATCAGCAGCAGCATCGCCCTGATCGCGTCATTCGTGCTGAGGCCGACCTCCGGATCCCGCTGCGTTGACATCCCGGCACCCTCCAACTATTTTTGCATTCAAAGCAAAGCTTTCCTCGACGCCTCCTAGATTACCGAAGGCGCGGAAGGGCGCTCTCCTGTCCGATGCAGCGGCCGGGGACCAGGGCGTTCGCCGGGGGCTCAGGCGTTCTCTGTGGCGGCCAGGAGGGCTTCCTCCTCGTGGACGAAGTGGGCCTCCAGGTCGTCCACGACCCTTTCCAGTTCGGCGCGGATCTCGGCGGTGCCGGTGTCCTGGCGGTCCAGGAAGGTCTCGAACCGGGCGAGGAGCTTCTCGATGGCCTCGTGCTCCTCGCGGAGGCGGGCGATGGTGGGGGCGAGCCCGGGGAACCGCCGCTCGAACGCGGTGAAGGCGCCGTCTTCGCGCGTGTGGTGCATCTGCAGGTCGAAGCAGTAGGTGAGGCAGTGCCGGCGGAGCTGCTGGAGCAGGTCCGGGGCGGGGGGCCGCGCCCCGGCCTCGTCGAGCCGCGCGCGGGCGGCGGCGAGTTCCGCGCGCAGGTTGCCGTGCAGCCTGGTCAGCTGCTCGGCGATCATCCGTGCCCGGTGCGGGTCGGCGGCGAGGTCGAGGACGGTGATCGCGACGACGGGGATGGTGCGCCCGCTCGTCTTCTCGTAGTCGCGGAAGGCCGGGTCGATCGCGCACTGCCGTTCCCACTGCCGGTCCCGCTCCTCGCCTTCGAGTGGGACCGCCTGTGCCGCGAACGGTTCGACCCGTCCCCCGGCGGTGCCCAGCTCGACGGTGACCTGCGCGGCGGCGAGGATGTTGTGATACCAGTCCGGGTGCCGGTCCCGGCCGGCGTTGGCCCCGAAGATCAGGTAGTGGTCCCCGTCGTGCAGGTGGATCACGGGCGTGGTGTGAGGTTTCCCGGTTCTTCTGCCCGCCGTGGTGACCAGGAGCATGGGGGCGCCCTCGAACCGGCCGCCCACCTTCCCGTTGTTCTCGCGAAACTCCGCGATGATCTTGTCGTTCCAGCCCATCGCCTCTCCTTTATACTTTGCTTTCAAAGCAAAACTAGGTGGCGATGTACTCGATGTCAACGGTGCGGACGCGCACCACCGCGGTGTGCGGCCTCGTACTTGGCGACCATGTGGGCGGGGATGCGACCGTATTCGTTGATGGGGATTCCGTTGCTTATCGCCCAGGCTCGGATGTCACTGTCGGCGGGGGGTCGCCGCGCTGCGGTGGGCCGTTCCGGACGGCGACGGCGGCCGGTCTGGTCGGTCGCCTTGATGAGTTTCCCGGGTGCCGATGGTGCCCGCCACAGCTGGATCAGGTGCTGTTCCGCGGCGCCTGCGTCGCGCCCTCGGACGCTGACCCGGACGCGGTACATGCAATCGGACGGCCAGACCGGGTCGAGGTGGAGCAGGGCGACGCCGTCGCGTCCGGGTGCGGCGGCGATGAGCTTGTTCCCCTCGGGTGGTGGTATTGGGATGCCGACGGTCGAGAACCACGATGATGCTTCGGCGACGTCGTCCCACGGCCCGGTCTCCAGCGGGGGCGGGCCGCTCAGGAGTTCGACGGTGACGTGGACGGTCCCGTCGCGAGTGCCGGTGAGGATGTGTGAGCGGACGAGAAGCCCGTTGCCCTTATCGATCCGGGCGTCGTAGCCCCTGTCCATTCCGGCGCACCTGTCCCCGTTGGTGCTCCATGCGCTGTCCAGTTCGTAGAAGCCCAGTTCACCGACGGGAACGTCGGCCTGACCGCGTTGGGGGGCCGACGGTTGTGCGGGGGCGGGCAGGACGTCGCTGAGCGTTTCGGTGATCCGGTCGCGTACCCGCAGGTTGACCGGGGACTCTTCGGGATTGACGTCCTGGAACCCCGTCCTGTCGAGGAGACCGGCGAGCAGGAACCAGTGGCGGAGTGTCAGTGACACCGTGACCGGGCCGTCGGGGGGAGGGTCGTCGCTCTGGCCGACAGGAGGGCTGGTGTGCTCCCAAACTTCATCCCGGATGGCCGAGTACTCGTCGGCCTCTGCTCTGTGGCCTTCAACACCCAGGCCCCACCCCACGTTCTCCAGGGTGCCGATGATGATGTCGCGCTCGTGGACGGTGCATTCCACCGAATACAGCTCGCTCATGGGTCTTCACTACCACCCAGAATGCGCCACCGCACTCCCCCGCCATGCGTAAGCGCGTCCCGCATGGGGGAATTGATTGGCGTGACGAGTGGTGGTCGATTCGCGGGGACGGCATCATACTATGCGCGGTTCCGTCCGGGTTATCCGAGGGTGTTGTTCGACGAAGTGGTACGGCACTTCCGGCTCGATGGCGCCGGACGGCTCTTGGACCTTGGATGTGGCACCGGCCAACTCGTCATCCCACTGGCGGAGCACTTCGCCGAAGCGGTCGGCATGGACCGCGAGCCGGAAATGATCGACCAGGCCGCTCGGCGGGCGCGGGCCGCGCAGGCCGCCAAGGTCACCTGGGTCTGCGGCGATTCACACGAAATGCCGGACGATCTGGGGTCCTTTCGGCTGGTCACGATGGGCCGTTCCTTCCACTGGATGGACCGCGAGCTGGTCTTGGACGTCCTGGACGACATGGTCGACGCCGGCGGCGGCCTCGTGATCGCCCACGACTGGCGTCTGCCGCGGCCGGTCACGGCATGGCAGCGCGCCGTCGCCGAAGTCCAGCGGCGTTTCGTGGGCCCGATCCCCGAATGCGAAGGCCGGCCGCCGGCCGAACCGCATGAGGCCGTGCTGGCGAGATCGCCGTTTCAGGACGTGGTCCGGGCCGTCCACGAGTTCGAGCGGTCCTGGACGGTCGAGCGGATCACCGGCTACCTGTATTCGACGTCGCTGCCGCCGCTGCGGCGGCTGCTCGGCGAGCGGCGTCCGGCCTTCGAGCGGGAGCTCACCGACGCGTTGTCGGCCGCGGATCCGACGGGCCGGTTCATCGAGCCGGCCGTCCTGGAAGTCCTGATGGCCCGCAGACCACAAGCCGTGTCCCGCGCCTGAGTTTCGCTCAGCATCCTTTTACTCAAATGGGGGCATCGGCTGCAGATCGCCAGGGAACTCCAGCGAGCGCTCAGTTCTCCTAAAGAGGGATCAGCTGTGACAATACCTGGCGGGCTCGGTCGCGCGGTGTCCTCGCCCGACCTCGGCGGCACGGTGTGCGTCGTCACGGGCGGAGCGTCGGGTATCGGCCGCGCCACCGTCGACGCCTTCGTCGCGGCGGGCGCACACGTGGTCGTGTTCGACCGCGACGACGACGCGCTGGGGCGAACGGTCAAGGAGCTCGGCGACGCGACGACCGCGGTGCCCGGTGACGTGTCCTCTCAGGAGGACTGCCGTGAGGCGGTGCGGGCCGCCCGGGCCGCGGGCGCGCCCGTCCGCGCGGTGGTGAACTGCGCGGCGACCTTTCTGGCCCGCGGGGAGCGGGCCACGCCGTCCGAGTGGGACCGGAGCCTCGGCGTCAACGTGAAGGGCGCCGCGCTGATGACGGCCGCTCTGGTGCCGCTGCTGCGCGAGGCGGGACACGCCGCGGTGGTCAACGTGGCGTCGGTCTCCGGGCACATCGCCCAGCCCGGCCAGTGGACCTACAGCGCCGGCAAGGGCGCGCTGCTGGCGCTGACCCGCTGCCAGGCGCTGGACCTGGCCGACGACGGCATCCGGGTGAACAGCGTGTCGCCGGGCCTGGTGTGGACGCCGGAGGTGGACCGGATGACCGGCGGAGACCGTGCCCGCTGGGAACCGGTCCTCGGCGAGCACCACATACTGCGGCGGGTGGGGCGGCCGGAGGAGGTCGCCGCCGCGATCGTCTTCCTGTGCGGGCCCGGGGCCTCGTTCGTCACGGGCGCCGATCTGCCGGTCGACGGCGGCTATCTCGCGATGGGCCACAGCCGGTCGGAGCCGGACGTGCTGCCGGGCCGGCGGGAGGCCGGACTGCGCCGTGTCTGAGCGGGCCGGGGTGCTGCGGGTCGTCCTGGCGACGGCCAATCCGGACAAGGCCGTGGAGATCACGGCCCTGCTCGACGGGGCCCTGGAACCGCTGCCGCGGCCGCCCGGGCTGCCGGACGTCCCGGAGGACGGGACGACGGTCGAGGAGAACGCGCACCTCAAGGCCGCCGCGGCCGCCGCGGCGACGGGGCTTCCCGCGGTCGCCGACGACACCGTGCTGGAGGTGGACGCTCTCGGCGGCGCCCCCGGACTCCGCTCGGGCCGCTACGCCGGAGACGGCGCGCACTACGTCGAGAACACGGCGAAGCTGCTGCGTGAGATGGCCGCGGTTCCCGAGCCGGAGCGCGGCGCGCGGGTGCGGACGGTGGCGCTGCTGTGCTTCCCGGACGGTCGCACCGTGGCCGGTCACGGCGTGACGCTCGGCCGGATCGCCGATCGGCCGTCCGGCCGGTCCGGGTTCGGGTACGACGCGGTCTTCGTGCCCGGGGAGGGGGACGGTCGCACGCTCGGCCAGATGACGGCCGAGGAGAAACGCGTCCTGTTCTGCCGGGGGCGCGCGTTCCGCGACCTGGTCGCACGACTGGGAGCACGGGTGTGAGCGTCCGCGAGAAGCGTCGGAGCGACCGCGAGGCGCGGGTGAGCGACCGCGAGAGGCGTGGGAGCGACCGCGAGGGGATCGACATCGAGGTCGGCGGGCACGCGACCGTGCTCGTGCGCGCCCGGGGCTTCACGCTGCTGTGCGATCCGCATCTGCGCGACGGCTACCGTGCGGGGCTGACGGGCTTCGCCCCGGCGCGGCGGATCCTGCCCGACGCCCTCCCCCGGCCCGACGCGGTCTGGATCTCCCATTCGCACCGCGACCACTTCGACATCGCCTCGCTCGACCTGCTCGACCGCGCCCTTCCCGTGCTGCACCCCGACGACCCGCGGATCGAGCACGCGCTGCGCCGCCTCGGCTTCACGGACACGACCGTGGTGCACGACTGGATGAGCCTCACCCCGCGGCCCGGGCTCGACCTGGTGTGGACGCCCTCGACCCTCGCCGTGCCCGAGCACGGCCTGGCGATCCGCACCGCCGGCTCGCTCGTCTGGCACATGGTCGACAGCCTGGTCACGCCCGCGTGGGTGGACCGGCTGCTCGCCGCGGGGCCGCAGCCCCTGGCCCTGCTGCTGACGCCGTGCCAGCCGATCATGGAGACGCGCAGCGTGGAGGGGGTGCCGCCCGGCGCGGACGCGGACTGGGCCGAGCCGCTGTCCGCACTGTTGGAACGGTCCCGTCCCGCGCATGTCGTCCCGCTGCCCGAAGGACAGTTCGGGCTGGACGACGCCGCGTGGCTCAACGGGCACAAGTTCCCCGTCTCGCCCGACCTGGTCGACCGGGCCCTTCGCACCGACGATCCCGGACGCCGGATACTGCGTCCCGCGCCCGGAGACCGGATCACGGTGACGGACGCGGGGACCGTACGCCTGGAGGAAGGCGCGACCGCGTGGGCGCGTGCCACAGGCGAGACGCGCGACCGCGGTTACCGCCCCGGCCACTGGATCGCCCCGTTGACGGACGCGCGAACACCGCCGTCCGCGGAGGCGCACACGCCACCATTGACGGTCGCGGGGACACTGCATTTCGCGGACGCGGGGACGCCGCCGTCCGGCGATGCGCTCGACCGGCTGCTCGCCGCACCGGCGCGTGACGTCCTCTCCCATCTGGCCGCGACGGCCGCGGGGCGGCTCCGCGAAACCTGCTACCGCTTCACCGTGGTGGGGCCCGGCTCCGCCCCCGCGGCCGCGCGGACCGTGCGGCTGCTGCCGGACGGCATCCTCGCCCCCGCGCCGCCGGAGAGCGTGGCGGACGTCGAAGTGGCGGTGACCGCAGGCGATCTGGAGGACCTGCTCGCCGGTGACCTGGGCTACTCCGCGGCCCAATACGGCGGCCGGCTGCGCGAGATCAGAGCGGCCGATCCCGGCCCGGCCGTGATCACCAGCCGGCACGACCCGGTACCGGACAGCGGGGCGGTGATGCTGTCGGGCATCGGCCTGTTCGCTCTGCTGTTGCGCGCGAGCCTCGGCTCAGCGCTGGTCGAGCTGGACCGGGAGATCGACGCCTGCCATCAACGACGCCCTCGGCCGGTGGCGCGCGTCCACCCGCCGCTCCCTGAGCTTCGCCCGCCGCTCCCTGAGCTGCGTCCGCCACCCCCCGCGCTGCGCCCGCTCCCCGCCCGGCCTTCGTCGCTCCCCTCGCGGCGCCCGCCGCTCGCCGGGCTGCGCTCGTTGCGCCCGGCGCGGCGTTCGCCGGGCCTCGATCGGTGGGCGCAGGACGCTCCGGAGCTGGGCGAGGTGTGGGCGAGCATCGGCCGATGCCTGGCGCGCGGCGACGATCCCGGCGGAGCCTCCGGGACGATCGCCGGGGGCGGCTATGCCGGAGTGCTCGGCCGCACGGAATGGCCCGTCCCCCGCGACGATCCCGCCGGCGGGACCGGGTCGCTCCTGCTGAGCTGCCTGGTGGAGGCGCAGCCGCACCTCGGCGGGGGCGTCCGGTTCCCGCACGCCTCGTACCGGAGGCTGCTGGCCAACCTGGAGGCGTCCCCGATCCGCCGCTGGCGGGTGATCACCGCGCTGCCCGAAGGGCTGGGCGTCCCGGCATGGCGCTCGGCGTCGCTGTTCCCCGTCACCGTGGACCGGCTCCGCACCGACCTGGCCCGGCGGGGGTGGCGCGGGGAGATCGTCGGCCCGGGTCCGGCGGAGCCGCGCTGGTGGCTCGGCGTGCCGCCGCTGCCGGGCCGGGTCGGCGCGGGCCCCCGGGTCCTGCGGGTCACCGAGTCGCCCGGGTGCCGCCTGCGCGGAGAGGTCGGCCCGCGGACGCCGGACGGCGAGGGGCCCGACTTCCTGCTGTGGTCCCCGTCCCCGGGGAAGGACGTCCTGACCACCTTGGTCCGCGGGGACGTCCGCTTCTCCTGGCTCCTGCCGCCCCGGGAGACGGCCGCGCGGGCCGGACGCCCGGTGGACCCGGTCGCCTTCGCCGAACGGGTCGCCCTGCTGGCCACGGCGGAGTTCCTCCGCGAGCACGCTCGAACGGAACTGGTGGAAACGTGATGCTGACCGAACCGCCGCGACGGCACCGTCCGGACCACCGTCGCGCCGCGTGCCTGATCGTCGACGACGCGGGGCGGGTGCTGCTCACCGGTCCGGCCGGCGCGTCCCTCCCGTCGGCGGTCGTCCCGCCGGACGAGCCCGCCCGCAGGGCCGCGGCCGCGGCCGCCCGCCGCGCCTGCGGACGGCGCGTACCGCCCGCCGATCTGCGCTACCTGACCGAGCTCTACCTTCCATCCGGAGCCGCCCCGTCCAGAGCCACCCAGTCCGGAGCCGCTCCGTCCGGAGCCACCCAGTCCAGAAGCGGTGGGGGCGCGTATGATCTCCGGGTCTTCGCCTGGAGGTATCCGGGCGGCGGTCCGCAGGAGCTGGGCTGGCGGGCCCCGGACGAGATTGAGCGCGACGGTCTCGACCCGGCCACGGCGCACTGCCTGAGCGCCGAGCTGCCGCGCCTCGCCGACGGAGCGGGCCCGCTCGCCGGCATCGAGCGGGCGGCGCGGCGGCTCATCGATCCGGTGCCGGTGCTCTGGCGCGCGGAGGCCCCCGCCCCCGTCGTGGTCCTGGGACCGCCGGCCGTCGGCAAGAGCACCCTGCTCCGAGCACACGCCGCACAGGACCCCACCGTCGAGCACGTCCGGGACATCGTGCCGGTCACCCGTGGCCCGGGCCGCGACAACTACCTGACGCGGTACCTGCTCGGCGACGACGCCTCGGCCTTCTTCCTGCAGATGGAGACGTTGCTCCTGCGCGTCCTGCAGAACGTCCGCGCCACCGGCGGCGGAATGCTGGACCAGGACGTGCACAGCTCCCTGGCCTACGCCAAGGCGCTCCGGCTGAACGGCGCCATGAGCGCCCGGCAGTACGAGACGTACTACCGCTACCACCATCTGATCGCCTCCGCGCTCCCGCCGCCCGCGGCCGTGGTGCACCTGACCGCCCGCACCGACGTGCTGATGCGCCGGATGCGTGGCCGCAGGCGTGCCCGTGAACGCTCGCTGACCAGCGCCTACGTGTCGCTGGTCGCCCAGTGCTTCGAGGACGTGGCCGAGGAGTTGTCCGAGCGCGCCCCGGTCCACCGCATCGATGCCTCGGCACTGAGCCCGGACGAGGTCCTGGCGCTTTTCCGGAAGCTGACCGGCGTCCGGCCGCTGTCCGAGGACGTCCGACCGCTAGCTAAGGAGCAGCAGATATGACCGCACCGAAGACCGATCCGGGACCGGCGCCCACCGAGGGGCCGCTCATCGACACGTTCGGGCGCGTGGCCGGCGATCTGCGGATCTCGGTCATCGACAAGTGCAATCTGCGATGTACGTATTGCATGCCCGCCGAAGGCCTGCCCTGGCTCGGCCGGGACGAGATCCTCACCGTCGACGAGATCGACCGGCTGGCCCGCCTGTTCCATACCCTGGGGGCCCGGGAGTTCAAGATCACGGGCGGTGAGCCGACCGTCCGCCGGGAGCTGCCCGAGATCGTCGGCCGGGTGTGCGCGCTGCCGAACGTGGACGTCTCCGTCACCACCAACGGGCTGACGCTGGACCGGCTGGCCGGGCCGCTGCGCGAGGCCGGGCTGAACCGGGTCACGGTCTCGCTCGACTCGCTGATGCGCCACCGCTACGCCGAGATGACCCGGCGGGACGCCTTCGCCAAGGTGGAGGCGGGGCTGAAGGCCGCGCGGGAGGCCGACTTCGACGTCGTCAAGATCAACTGCGTGGTGATCCGCGGCACCAACGACGACGAGGCGGTGGCGTTCGCGCGGCTGGCCCGCGACCACGGCCATGACGTGCGCTTCATCGAGTACATGCCGCTGGACGCCGAGCAGTCCTGGGAGCGCGACAAGGTCGTCCCGGGCGAGGAGATATTGGAGACCATCGCGGCGGAGTACCCGCTGGAACCCGTCACCCAGGACGCGCCGCAGCCGGCCACCTCGTTCCGGTTCGCCGACGGCGCTCCCGGCACGATCGGGGTCATCCCTTCGGTGACCAGCCCCTTCTGCGAGAGCTGCAATCGCATGCGGGTGACCGCGGAGGGCGCGTTCCGCGTCTGCCTGTTCGCGCTGGAGGAGACGGATCTGCGCGGCCCGATGCGCGCGGGCGCCGACGACGCCGAGCTGGAGCGGCTGATCCGCGAGGCGCTCTGGGGCAAGTGGGCCGGACACAAGATCAACCATCCTGACTTCGTCCGTCCAGGGCGCAGCATGTCGATGATCGGCGGCTGACCGCTGAAGCCGCTCAGGGTGCTGGTCACCAACGACGACGGCGCGCGGGCCGAGGGCCTGCGCCGGCTGGCCGCCCATCTGTGCGGCCAGGGCGTGGACGTGCTGGTCGCGGCCCCGGAGCGCGACCAGAGCGGCTGCGGCACCAGCCGCTCGGTCGCGGACGACGGGCTGGTGCGGACCCGGTCCGGCGTCCTGCCCGGCCTCGACGGCGTCCCGGTGCACGTGGTGGCGGCGCCCCCGGGGCTGATCGTCACGGCCGCGTGCCAGGGCGCCTTCGGCCCGGCCCCTCAGCTGGTGGTGGCCGGCATCAACCCGGGGGCCAACATCGGGCCGTCTGTCCTGCACTCCGGCACCGTGGGCGCCGCGCTCACCGCCGCCCACCACGGCCGGCCCGCCGTCGCCGTGTCGCTGACCCACGGCGCGCCGTACCACTGGGACACCGCGCTGCGGGCGCTGTCGTCCGTCCTGCCGCTGCTCGTCGACAGCGCGGAGGTACCGTCGCCGCCCGGCGGCAGCGCAGGGGTGCCGTCGCGGTTCGCCGACGGTGCGGGGGTGCCGCGGTTGCTCAATCTCAACGTGCCGAACGTGCCCGCGCACCGGCTGGCCGGGGTACGGCGCGCGGGGCTCGGCCGCCGCGCCGACGCGCGCTTCACCGTCCGCCGGCTCGACCCCGGCCACCTGCGCGTCTCGCACGACACCGACGGCGTCCGCGACGCGGGAGAGGCCGCCCTGCTCGCCGCCGGCTACGCGACGGTGACGGCGTTGCGCACGGTCACCGAGGATCCGGACGCGGTCGTGGCCCTGGACGCCGAGGTGCCGCGATGAGCCGGCGTGTGGTCTCGTTCGCCTGGGGCAGGGGGCTCGGCCACGTGTCCCGCCTGATCGCCGTGCACAGCGAGGTGCGGCGGTTGGGGTGGGAGTCCCTGCTGCTCACCGAGCGGCCGCAGCGCCTCGTCGACGACTACGGCCTGCCGCAGATCGTCGTCCCCACCGACGCCGACAGCCTGGTCGGCGAGCCGCTGCTCGGCGCCGGGCCCGCCGTCGACCACCGCGTGGCGCGGGCCCTGGTCGCCGAGACGCTGCGCGCGGGCGATGTGGTGCTGCACGACGTCACGGTGCAGCGGGAGCTGTACGACGAGGCGGAGCGGCGGGGCAGCCCCCAGTTCCTGGTCCACCGCTTCCAGCGCAACCGGCCCGACCCCGCGCTGTGGGCCGCCCGGCACGTGCCCGCGCTGCGCGGCGTCTACCTGCTGGGCGCGGCCCCGGGACCCGACCTCGTCAGGCACGGAGTGCGCCTGGTGAGCACACCGCCGGTCCTGCGCCGCCTGCTCGGGACCGACTCGCCGTGGCCGGGGGACGCGGGGCCGCTGCGGGTCGCGGTGGTGGCGGGCGGGGGCGGGCACGCCGACGCGGCCGGCTTCCTGTCCGCCGCGCTCGGCGGCATCGCCGGATACGGGCGGCGCGCCGCCGTCGAGGGCCTGGACGTCCTGGTCGTCACCGGCCCGCACTTCGACGGCCAGGTGGTCGTGCCGGACGGGCTGCCGGGGCCCGTCCGGGTCACCCCGTACCTGGGGCCCGGCTACGACCCCTACCGGCACGCGACCGTCGCCGTCACCCACGCCGGGTACAACACCGTGCAGGAGCTGGCCCACGCCCGGGTACCGGCCGTGGTGGTGCCCGGCGTCCGCGACTTCGACGACCAGCGGGTGCACCTGCGGGCGGCGGCCGCACGGCTGAACGCGATCGTCGTCCAGCCGGACGCCAAGGCCGTCGCGGACGCGCTGCCCGAGGCGATGCGCGCGGGCCGGCCCGCCAGTGAGACGGCGCCGCACCCCGTCCCGGACGGCGCGGCCTACATCGCCCGTGACCTGGTCGAATCGTCCTGATCCCCCGGCTGACCAGGTGCGGAATCGCCGGCTGCCGCCCGAGCCTCAACCGCTGACGACGGGATGCGCGGCGCCCGGCCGGATCAGCGACGCGGGCCGCCCGGGCGCAAGCAGCCGCACGGCGAGCCCCTCGACGGTCACCGAGATCTCCGCGGGCGGCACCGGGTCGGCGCAGCCGCCGAGCAGGACGGCCGACACGAAGATCGATTCGCCCTCGGGCGGCGTGACCCCGGAGAGGAACGGCACCGCCGAGTGCTCGCCGAAGGCGCTGGCGCCGGATCCGCTTCGCACGTCCGCGTCCCGCCAGCCGTGCAGGGCGGCCACGGCGCTCACCAGCCCGTCCGGGCGGCGGACGACGGCGTGCGTCCCCGCGGCGCTCGCGGTGGGCGGGACGGGCCCCGCCAGCGAGTAGCCGCCCTCACGGAGCGGACGGCCGGGCTGCGCCACGACGCGGTGCACCCGGATCTCCCAGTGACCGCACACCACGGACACGCTGTCGATCCGGCAGGCGTCCGGCGGCGTGCCGTCGTCGAGCAGCGGCCGGTGCCAGGACGCGGCGTGGTCGCCCGCCACGGCGGCACGGTGGACGCGCTCGCGCCGCGACGCGCGCCCGTTCGCCGAGATCAGGCAGACGTGGTTGTCGAGCCGCCCGTCCTGCCCCAGCTCGGGCCCGGTGTGCGTGGAGTAGGCCAGCTTGGCGTAGTGCGGGTCGTCGCGTTCCCTGGACGGCGGCGCCATCAGGTAGTGGCTGCCGTGGTTGAGCACCCGGACGACGCCGTCGCCGCGAGTGCCGTGCACGAGGAGGCCCGGCACGGGCAGGGCCGTCACGTAGTCGCCGGTCTCGACGGGAAGCGGTTCCTCAGCCGCCGTCCAGACGGGATGCGCGGGCGGGATCAGCAGACCCAAGAAGCCCTTGCTCGCCGCGTACGGCGAACCCGGCCCGCTGTACGGCTGGATCGACGGCCGGAACGCGCCGTACCAGCCCGGCCGTAGCAGGCCCTGCGCGTCCGGCGCCCCGTGCGCGGCGAAGTGGCGCAGCGTCCCGCTGGCCAGGCGGCGGGTCAGGCCGGGCGCGAGCGGGGTCGCGTCCTGCCAGGCGCCGAGCCAGAACGGCGCCAGGCACGCGAACCGGTACGTCAGTGAGCGGCCGTGGTGGAGGGGCGCCCCGTCCGCACCGAACAGCCGCACGTACTGGGCAAGGAAGCTGCGCAGCCGCGCCCGGTACACGACGGCCCGCTGCCCGGCCCGCGCGCCGGCGATGTGCGCCCAGAGCAGGGGGTAGTAGTGAAAACCCCAGGCGTTGTAGTAGTCGAACCGTTCACCGGCGTCGTAGCCGGACGCGCAGACGACGCCGTCCGCCGCGTCCCGGTAATCGGTGCGGCGGCGCGGGCCGTCCTGGTACCAGCCGTCGCCCCGATACCACTCCTCCACCCGCGCCAGCCCGGCTTCGATGCCGGCGCGATCGTCGAGGGCGCCCGCCGAGCTCAGGAACTCCTCCACCACGATCTGGAAGAGCACGTGGTTGTTGTCCCGTACGCGGCGGCCGACCACGCCCGCGAGCCATGCGCAGACCCGCTCACGCGCGTTCGAGGACAGCCGGTCCCAGATCCACGGCCTGGACAGGTGCAACGCGACGGCGATCGAGGCGGCCTCGACGATCTGCTGCGAGTGGTCGGTGATGGGCGGCCACGCCTCCGGGCCGCCACGATCGGTACCCGCGCACAGGCCCCGCACCCACCGCTCGGCTTGATCGCGCCGATCGATCCCGCCGTTCCCGGCGAGGCGGACGGCCGCCAGCAGGAAGCAGCGCGCGAACCCCTCAAGTCCGTCGACGACCGGGCCCGACCAGCCCGGCGTCCCTGGAAGGCGCACCAACGCCCCCTGGGGGCTCATGTACGGCGTCACCGCGTCCAGGAGCCGGTCGGCGGCGGCCTCCCAATGCGCACGCGTCCATCCGGTGTACGGCGAGCGGACTCGATCCTCGGACGGCAGCGAATACAAAGTCACCATAAGGACGAAAAGTGTATCCGCCGTCCGGTCATCGCACCGAAAAAACCGCATACGCCATAGGACGTGGATTACCGGCGAGGGCAAAGCTGTCGCCAGGTCTTGAATTCCACGGCAATGGACGGCGATCGGGCTGGATACGATACGCACATGGCAGATTCCGGACGCGACGCCTATGCCTACCAGCCGACCCTGCCGGCGGAGCAGGCCGAAAGAATCCGCCGATGGCACGATGTCGCCTATCGCCGCGGCAAGGCCCGCGGCCGGACCACGCGGCGGTTCGGCTATCTCGACACGGTCCTTGAGGTGCCGCCCGACGTGCACCCGGTCACGGACGTGTCCCACCTGCTCGGCGAGGCGGTGCTGGCGGAGGTGCGCGCGGGCGACGCCGTCCTGGACATGGGGACCGGGAGCGGCGTCAACGCCGTTCTCGCCGCGTCCAAGGCGGCCGCGGTCGTCGCGGTCGACGTCAACCCGGTCGCCCTCGACGCCGCGCGCCGCAACGCCGCGAACAACGGCGTCCCGGATCGTGTCGAGGTCCGTTACAGCGACGTGTTCAGCCATGTCGACGAGACATTCGACCTCATCGTATTCGACCCGCCCTTCCGGTGGTTCGCTCCCCGCGAGAGATACGAGCTCGCCTACACCGACCACAATTACCGCGCGCTGACCAGATTCTTCCGCGAGGCCCGGGACCACCTGTCCCCCGCCGGGAGAATGCTGATCCTCTTCACCACCGCCGGCGATATCGATTACCTGCGGCGCCTCGCCGACGAAAACGGTTTCACCACCGAAGTCGTGGCCCACCAGCGGATGATGCGGGACGACTGGCCGGTCGACTACTACAGCTTCCGCATGACCATCTGATTCTCCGCACCCTGGGCGGGCTTGACTCCGGCCGCATGCCTCAACGAAGATTGAGTCAATCATGGTTGAGGCAAACGAGATCGAGGCGCGGGCGGCCGTCCATGCCGCGCTGGGCGAGCCGGCGCGGCTGGCCATCGTCGACCACCTGCTGCTGGGCGACGCCGCGCCCGGTGAGCTGGGCGCCGTGCTGGGCATGCCGTCCAATCTGCTGGCCCATCACCTGCGGGTCCTGGCCGGGGCCGGGGTGATCGACAGGACGCGGTCGGAGGCCGACCGGCGCCGCGCCTACGTGCGGCTGGCGCCCGGGGCGCTGGCCGCGCTGGCTCCGGCCGCGTGGGTCCGGGCGGTGGCGGCGCCGCGGGTGGTGTTCGTGTGCACCCGCAACTCGGCGCGCTCGCAGCTGGCGGCGGCCCTGTGGACGCAGCGCAGCCCGGTCCCGGCGGCGTCGGCCGGCACCCGTCCCGGACGGCGGGTCCACCGGCGCGCGATCGCGGTCGCGCGCCGCCACGGCCTGGCCCTCCACGAGCACGGCACGCGGCACGTCCACGACGTGGTGGGCGCCGGCGACCTGGTCGTGGCCGTCTGCGACAACGCCTACGAAGAGCTCGACCCCAGACCGCGCCTGCACTGGTCGGTGCCCGACCCGATCGGCGCCGGCACCGACACCGCGTTCGAGACCGCCTTCGCCGAGATCGCCTCCCGCGTCGACCGCCTCACCGCGGCCGTCCGGACCCCGGACGGCGATTGCCCCGTCCCCGACTGACCGTCCCCAAGTGATCGTCCCGAGTGATCGTCCCGAGTGACCGACCATCCCCTGGGAGGGGCGTCCTGATGCCCGACAGCCCGATGTCCAAGAGCCCGATCACGGACGCGTACCGCCGCGACGACCTGAGCGTCGACCAGCGGCACGCCCTGTTCACCGCCGCCCGCCGCCTGGCCGACGAGTTCACCGGCACCTTCGGCGCCGAGACCATAGACCGCTACCTGCACACCAGCTACGACCAGTTCGCCGGCCGCGCCACCGTGCCGCACTTCCTGCCGCTGCTCGCCGAGCGGTTCGCCCGCCAGCGCCTCCACGCGCTGGCCCGCGTCGAGGGCAAGGACACCGGCGCGACCCCGATCGTGCTGTTCCTGTGCGTGCACAACGCCGGACGCTCCCAGATGGCCCTGGGCTTCTTCACCGACCTGGCCGGAGACCGGGCGATCGGCTGGTCGGGCGGGTCCGAGCCCGGCGACCGGGTCAACCCCGTCGCCGTCCAGGCGATGCGCGAGGTCGGCATCGACATCACCGCCGAGTTCCCCAAGCCCTGGACCACCGAGATCGCCCAGGCCGCCGACGTCGTCGTCACCATGGGCTGCGGCGACGCCTGCCCCGTCTTCCCCGGCAAGCGCTACCTGGACTGGGACCTCGACGACCCCCAGGGCAGAGACCTGGCGGCCGCCCGGCCCATCCGGGACGAGATCGAACGCCGCGTCCGCGCCCTCCTGGACGACCTGAAGATCCCCATTCGCGAGTGACCCCCGAGCCAGCTCGCATCCCTCGGCAGCGAAGGCCTCTTTCCTGTGACGACCTCTTCTGATCCGGCCGCCCCTTCGATCCGCAACCGGCCGGCGGAGGCACCCGCCGCGCCCGGCGAGTACGCCGCCGGGCCCGGCGCCGTGCCGCTGCCGCGCCGCGTGTTCGCCGAGGCGCTCGGCACGGGGTCGCTGGTCACCGTGGTGATCGGCTCCGGGATCATGGCCGCGCGGCTGTCGCCCCACGACGCCGGCCTGCAACTGCTGATGAACTCCACCACCACCGCGCTCGCGCTGACCGTCCTGATCATCTGGCTGGGTCCGGTGTCGGGCGCGCATTTCAACCCGGCCGTCAGCCTGGCCGACTGGTTCGTGCACCGCCGCCGCACCACCGGCCTCAACGCCCGGGAGCTGGCCGCCTACGTCACCGCGCAGACCGCCGGAGCCGCGGGCGGCGCGATCCTGGCCAACCTGATGTTCGCGCTGCCCGCCGTCGCCCTCTCCCAGCACGAGCGCGCCCAGCCGCACCTGTGGCTCGGGGAGGTCGTCGCCACCGCCGGGCTGATCGCGGTCGTCCTCACGCTGGCCCGGACCGGCCGCGCCGCGCTGGCCGCCCCCACGATCGGCGCCTACATCGGCGCCGCCTACTGGTTCACCAGCAGCACCAGCTTCGCCAACCCCGCCGTCACCGCCGGCCGCGCTCTCAGCGACACCTTCGCCGGGATCGCGCCCGCCTCGGTCCCCGGCTTCGTCGCCGCCCAGCTGGCGGGGGCGGTGATCGGTGTGCTGCTGCTGGCCGTCCTGTATCCGTCCGCCGGCGCGGCGGCGGACGGCGCGGAGCGGGCAGCCGAACCGGCGCGGCGACCGGCCCGCCCCTGACGCTCGCTTCGAACAGGGTCTGGCAGGTGTCCGCGGCACGGCGGTCCGGTATGATCGTCGGCATCGCCGTGCCGGGCCGCCTCCCCACCCGTCACGGCATCCTGGCACCCGCCCTGGCCTCCCCGTCGCCGTCCACCCGCTGATGGTCGTGGCCGCCCTGGATCGGCGGCCGGAGCCTGAACCGGAGCGCACATGCCCGAGCAGCCGGATCCCTCCGCACAGCCGGACCTCGCGGACAGGGTGGCGGCGCTCCTCGCGACCGACGCCCAGTTCGCAGGGTCCGTCCCCGACCCGCGCGTCGCCGAGGCGATCGCCCGCGCCGACGGCGATCTCATCGGCTCCATCGCAGCGGCGATGGACGGCTACGCGGACCGTCCCGCGCTCGGCGGCCGGGCGGTGCGCGTCGTCCGCGACCCCGCCACCGGCCGTGCCGTGCACGAACTCCAGCCCTGGTTCGAGACCGTGAGCTACGCCGAGCTGTGGCGGCGGGTCCGCGCGCTCGCCGCGGCCTGGTCGGGACGGCTGCACCCCGGCGACCTCGTCGCCGTGCTCGGCTTCACCGGCGTCGACCACGCCGTGATCGACCTGGCCTGCATGTACCTGGGGGCGGTGCCGGTCCCGCTGCCGCTCGGCTCCGCGGCGGAGCGTCTCGCGCCCGTCCTCGCGGAGACCCGGCCGCGGCTGCTCGCCGCCGACACCGGCTCGCTCGGGCTCGCGGCCGAGGCCGTCCTTGGCTGCGACGCGATCGAACGCCTGGTGGTCTTCGATCACGATCCCCGGGTCGACGACCACAGCGACGCCCTCCGCTCGGCCGTGCACCGGCTCGGCGGCCGGGCCCCGGTGACGGCCCTCGACGACGACCTGTTACGCGGCGGCGAGCTCCCGCCCGTCGACCCATGCCGCGATCCCGACCCCGATCGGCTGGCCGCCCTGATCTACACGTCCGGGAGCACCGGCGCGCCCAAGGGCGCCGTCTACACCGCGTCGATGATCACGCGGATCTGGCAGCGGGGCCGCGGCGGCATGGTCGACGCCGGCGCGGACGGCGCCGCCCCGCTGCCGACGATCATGCTGCACTTCATGCCGATGAGCCATGTCAACGGCCGCGGCTGGCTGGTCTACGGGCTCGCCTCCGGCGGCGTCGGCTACTTCACCGGCCGCGGCGACCTGTCCGCGCTGTTCGAGGACGTCGGCCTGGCCCGGCCCACCGTGCTGAGCCTGGTGCCGCGGATCTGCGACCAGATCCACCAGCGGTACCTGCTGGAGGCCGGACGCCTCGAACGCCAGGGCCGTCCCGACCCCGAGTCCGCCGCGCTCACCCTGGTCAGGGATCAGGTGCTCGGCGGCCGGGTCGTCAGGGCCATGTGCGGCAGCGCCCCGCTGTCGGCGGCCGCGCGCACGTTCATGACCACGGTGCTCGGCACCGGGATCTCCGACCGCTACGGCTCCACCGAGACGACCCAGGCGGTGGTCATCGACCAGCGGGTGCAGCGCCCCCCGGTCCTGGACTACCGGCTCGCCGACGTCCCGGAGCTCGGCTACTTCTCGACCGACAGGCCGTATCCGCGCGGCGAGCTGCGGCTGAGGTCGGCGGGGCTGGTGCCCGGCTACTACAAGCGGCCCGGGTCCGTCCTGGACGACGACGGCTACTACCGGACCGGCGACGTGTTCGCCGAACTGGCGCCCGACCGGCTCGCCTACGTCGACCGGATCGGCAACGTCGTCAAGCTGTCGCAGGGCGAGTTCGTCGCCGTGTCCCGGCTGGAGGCGCTGTTCACGACCGGACCGTCGATCCACCAGCTCTATCTCTACGGCAATCCCGAGCAGGCGTTCCTGCTCGGGGTGGCGGTCCCCGACCCCGAGCGGCTGGGGACGGCCGACGAGCCGTCCGCGCGCGCGGCCGTCCTCGACACGATCCGCGAGGTGGCCGCCGGGGCCGGTCTCGCCGGCTACGAGGTGCCCCACGACGTGATCATCGAGCGGACCCCGTTCAGCGTCGAGAACGGGCTGCTGTCGGGGATCGGCAAACCGCTGCGACCCGCGCTCAAAGAGCGCTACGGCCCCCGGCTGGAGCGCCTGTACGGCGAGATCGCCGACGACCGGGCGCGGCGATTCGCGGCATTGCGGGCGGCGGGCCGGAACGCGCCGCCGCTTGAGACCGTCCTCGCCGCCGTGCGGACCACGCTCGGGCTGCCCGTCGCGCGGGTCGGGCCGCACGACGTCTTCGCCGACCTGGGCGGCGACTCCCTCGCCGCGCACACGCTGACGACTGTCCTGGAACAGGTCTTCGACCGGGAGATCCCGGTCCAGGCCGTCCTCGACCCCGGCGCGACCCTCGCGGAAATCGCCGGACGGCTGGACGACGGCGACCGCGCAGCGGCGACCTTCGCCTCGGTGCACGGGACCGGAGCCACCGTGGTGCGGGCCCGGGAACTGGCCCCCGACCGGTTCTTCGACCCGCGAGTCCTGGCCGTCGCGTCGCCTGGCCCCGCCGACGGCAGAACCCTGCTCACCGGCGCGACCGGATACCTGGGCCGGTTCCTGGCGCTCGACCGGCTCCGCGGCGGCGGCGAGCGGCTGACCGTCCTGGCCCGCGCGGCCGACGACGACACCGCCAGACGGCGGGTGCTGGAAGGCCTGCGCACCGCCGCGGGCGGCCGCAACGGCCGGGACGACCGGCTGGAGGCGGCCGCCGCGGAACGGCTGGAAGTGCTGGCCGCGGACGTGTCGGCGCCCAGGTTCGGCCTCGACGACAAGACGTGGGCGCGGCTGGCGGACGAGACCGGCCAGATCGTGCACTCGGCGGCCCTGGTCAACCATGTGCTGCCCTACAGCCGGTTGTTCGCGCCGAACGTCGTCGCGACGGCCGGGCTGGTGGAGCTCGCCCTCACCGGGCCGATGAAGCATTTCACGTACCTGTCGACCATCGCCGCCGCGCTCGAACCCGACGGGACCGTCCTCGACGAGGACGCCGACGTCCGCAGCGGCCTGCGCCATTTGGACGACTCCGACGCGGGCGGCTACGCGGTCAGCAAATGGGCGGGCGAGGTGCTGCTGCGCGAGACCCACCACCGCACGGGCCTGCCCGTCACGGTGTTCCGGCCCGGCATGGTCCTCGCGCACAGCAGCCTGCCGGGCGTGCTGAACCTGCCCGACCGGTTCACCCGGCTGCTCGTCAGCGTCCTCGCGACGGGCCTCGCGCCGCGCTCGTTCTACCGGCTCGGCCCGGACGGCGAACGGCGGCGCGCCCACTACGGCGGGCTGCCGGTCGACTTCACGACGGCGGCGATCAGCGCGCTCACCGCCTGTCCGCCCGGCGCCCGTCCGCCCGGCGGGTACGTCACCTACAACACCGTCAACGCCGTCGACGACGGGATCTCCCTGGACGAGGTCGTCGACTGGCTGATCGACATGGGCCGTCCCATCGTCCGGTTCGACGACCACCGGGAGTGGCTGGCCCGGTTCTCCCCGGCCCTGCGCGGCCTGCCGCCGCACCGGCGGCGGCTGTCGCTGCTGCCCATGCTCGCCGCCTACGCCCGGCCGCTCGAACCGCGGCCCGCCGGCGCCGTCCCGGCGGCCCGGTTCACCGCGGCGCTGGACGGCCCGGTGCCCTCGCTCACCCCCGAGTACATCGGCAAGTACGTCGCCGATCTACGCGACCTCGACCTCGTCTAGAAGGAGCCCGCCGTGCGCTTCTCCGTCAGCATGCCGAACTTCGGCGACTTCGCCGATCCGCGCCTGTTCGTCGAGGCGGCCGTGACGGCCGAGCAGGCCGGCTGGGACGGTGTGTTCGTCTGGGACCATCTGACCTTCGTCAAGGCGCAGCACCGGCCGATCGCCGACCCCTGGATCCTGCTCGCGGCCGCCGGGATGGCGACCTCCCGCGTCCTGCTCGGGCCGATGGTCACGCCGGTGGCGCGGCGGCGGCCCGCCCGGCTGGCCCGGGAGCTGACCACCCTGGACCATCTCACCGGCGGACGGGTCGTGTTCGGCGCGGGCCTCGGCGCCCCGCTGGAGGACGAGTTCGGCAGCTTCGGCGAGCCGACCGACCCCAAGACCCTCGCGCTGATGCTCGACGAGGGCCTGGACGTCCTGAACCTGCTGTGGTCCGGCGAGGAGTCGTCCTACCAGGGCGTCCACACCGTCCTGGACGACGTGCGGTTCCTGCCGCGCCCGGTCCAGTCGCCGCGCGTCCCGGTCTGGGTGGGCGGCCGCTGGCCGACGCGCGCCCCGTTCCGCCGGGCGGCCCGCTGGGACGGCGCGGTCCCCCTGTTCCCCGGATATCGCGACCAGACCCCGCCGCCGGCGGACGAGGTCGGCGCGCTCGCCACGTTCCTGCGGGCCGAGCGCCCCGCCGGGGCCGGCCAGTTCGACCTGGTCGTCGGCGGCCGGACCGACCCCGCCTCCGCGGCGGACACCGTGCGGCCGCTCGCGGCGGCGGGCGCGACCTGGTGGGAGGAGCGGATGCCGTTCGACGACCGCCTCGACCGGCTGGACCCCTACCTGCGCCGGATCGAGCAGGGCCCGCCCCGGCTCTGACCGTCGTCCCCTCGCGAGGGCTCCGACGGACCGCGTTCAGTGGTCGATGAGGTAGGCGCACGTGATGAGGTCCAGCGACGCGTGACCGGTCGAGCTGAACACCGTGGTGCGGCGGGCCAGGCCCGCGGGGTCGGCGTCGAGCAGCGCCGCGAGATCGAGCGCGGAGCGATGGATCTCACCGGCCTCGGCGATCGCGATGTCGCGGGACTCGACGACCAGCAGGCTGCTCTCCAGCAGTTCCCTGGTGAGTTCCCGGGAGTCCGGCGTGTGGGCGCCCATGCAGTTGACGTGCGCATGGGCGGGGAGCTCGGTGGAGATCGGCAGCGGCTCGGCCGAGGTCGTCGCGGTGGCGACGATGTCGGCTCCCGCCGTGGCCTCGGCCGCGGACCCGCACACGGTGACCTCGGCCCGGCCCGCCGCGCGGATCCTCGCGCCGAACGCCTCGGCGTTGCGGCGGGTGCGGGAGAAGATCCGGACCCGTCCGATCTCCCGGACGGCCGTGACCGCCCGATACTGCTGCCAGGCCTGCACCCCGGCGCCGACGATGGCCAGGGTGGCGGCATCGGGGGCGGCGCAACGGCCGGTGACCAGCGCGGAGACCGCCGCGCACTTGAGGTCGGTGACCTCCGCGCCGTCGAGCACGGCGAGGAGCCCGCCGGTCTCCGCCGAGAACACCGGCACCACCGAGGTCACGGTCGTGCCGGGCCCGCGGGTGATCGTGGCCGTCTTGTTGACGTAGAGCCGGTGGTCGGGCGAGACGGCGGGCATGGAGATGTACTTGGTGCCGCGCTCGTCGACGATTCTCTGGCGGGGCGGCACGGTCATCCGGGCGACCGCGCCGCCCGCCACCGCGTCGCCGATCATGGCGGCCAGGGCGAGCACGTCCTCGGTGGTGCGAGCGGTCATCCGATACCCGCCGCTCCCCGGTTTCCGTTCACTTTCCCGTTGGCTGCGCATCCGCCCGTATGGCCTCCGGGGTGTCCATCGGTTCGGCCGGCTCACTTCCGTAGCGGCGGAGCAGGGCCATGGCGGCGGACACGAAAGGACGTCCGATCATCATTCCGCCGACGGAGGTGGCGTTGCCCGAATTGGCTTCGGAGGCCGCGACGATCTGGCGGGCCAGCTCGATGGTCTCGGGGTCCGGGGAGAATCTCTCGTTGATGAGCGGGACCTGACTCGGATGTATGGCGGCTTTGCCGCTGAAGCCCATGTTGCGGTCCAGCACGGACTCATGGGCGAGCGTCTCGACGTCGTGGTAGTCGAAGACCGGCGCATCGACGCAGTCGATCCCGGCGCAGTAGGCGGTGTTGACGATGCGAGCGCGGGCGGCGTACAGGGAGGCCCAGTCCCGGCTGGCGCCGATCGCGAAGGAGTAGTCCGCCGATCCGAAGACCAGGGCCCGCATGCGCGGCGACGACTGGGCGATGTCGGATGCCCGCTCCAGGCCTTTCGGGGTCTCCAGGATGGCGGCGAGGTCCGGGGCGTACGAGACCGAGGAAAGGATCGACTCGACTATCTCGATGTCGCGCGGCGCTTCCACCTTCGGTACGACGATCACGTCGGGCTTGGGATCGAACTCGCAGAGGGCCAGCAGATCCAGTAATCCGTGGACGGTGGTGAGCGGATTGATCCGGAGGGCCTCCGCCTGCCCGCGTTCGGCGCCTCTTCCGGTGAAGAACCGGCGGCACTCTTTCCGAGCGGAATCCTTGTACGCTTCGGCGACCGCGTCCTCCAGGTCCACCACCGCGACGTCGGCGCCGCTTCGATGGGCCGAGGCGAACTTCTCCGCGGAGGTCGCCGGGGTGAACAGCATCGAACGGTTGTCGGGACTGAACTTCATCATCGCTGACACTTCTCCTTTGGGAGGCAGGTGCCGCTTCATAAACGTAAACGGTCCAACTCCTTGCCGAACCGCACGATCTCGGCGTCGGGAATATTGGCTCGAATCATGACTCTCAGGCACGCCACACCGCGGCGCACGATCGGGAAGAACAGGGCGGCGGCGTAGAATCCCTCGGCGAGGAGACCCGAGGCGACGCGCACGGCCTCTGCCTCGTCCCCCAGCATGACGGTCCGGATCGGAAAGGCATCGCCCCGCTGCCCGGTTTCGATCAGGGAGTCGAACAGCGCCACCTTGCGGTTCAGTTCGGCCTGCAATTCGTCGACCTCGCCCGACAGATGGATTTCGGTCGACTTGACGATGCCGCCGAGTCCCGCGGTGTTGATGCGCTGGGACCACATGATCGGGCCGCTGTTGCGCAGCAGCAGATCCTCGACCCGGCCCGCGGCGAGCGAAGGATGGAACAGGACGAATCCGCCGGAGGCGCCGAAACCCTTGTTCAGGGACGCGATGATGATCGTGTTCTGGGTCAGCCCGCCCAGCTGGTCGAGCACCCAGCCGACGCCGCGCGCCCCGACCGTGGAGATTCCGTGCGCCTCGTCGTAGACGACGAGGAGGCCGTACTTCTCCTGCAACCGGTGCAGCTCGGCCACGGGCGCGCCGCCGCCGGTGCTGTAGACGCCGTCGGCGACGTACGCCACACGGGCGTTGGACGCGCACAGCCGCTCCAGCTCTTCGACGTCGTTGTGACGAATCGTCACGACCGGGGCCTCGTCGGCCGCGAGCGCCTTCATCGCGTTCAAGCAGAAGTGGGCGTTCTTGTCGAACACCATCAGCGGCTCCGTGCCACCGGTCAGAGCGCCCGACGCCGCCAGGGGGATCACTGACCAGCCGGCGGCGGCCCCGGACGTCGTGGTGATCGCGGTGGCGCCGAACAGCTCCCCCAGGCCGTGCTCGGCCTCCTCAAGGAGGGCGGAGCGCATTCTCACCCGGGAGATGGTGGTGTTCAGGGTGCCCTCGCGCAGCAGGGCGTCCGCCGCGGCCCGCACGATCCGCGGATCCTGGTCGAGCCCGAGGTAGGAGTACGACGACATGTTGGTGATCGGGTGGTCGAACCCCTCGACCCGCGCCCGGTCCGAGCGGCTGGCCGACAGCACCAGATCGGTCAGTCCGGCCTCTTCGCACGCGTCCCAGTAAGGCCAGCTCGCATCCAGGGCCTTCTTGATATTGGCGAACTGATGCAAGGGTCGCCCTCCACTTCCACAAAGAGTTCTGACGTCGTCGGTGGTCAGTCCTTCTTCATGGTCGGGACCATGAAACTTCGTTCGAAGGTGATGACGATCTCGCCGTTCTGGTTGACGCCGGTCGTCCGGACCGTGACGATCCCCCGGTTCTCCCGGCTCCGGGATCGGCGCTTGCCGAGGATCTCGCTCTCGGAATACAGCGTGTCGCCCACGAAGACCGGCTTCGCCAGCCGAATGGAATCCCAGCCGAGATTGGCGATACCGCGTCCGCTGGTACTTCGCACGCTCATTCCGCAGACGATGCTGAGCGTGACCAGACTGGAGACCAGCGGACGCCCCCATTCGGTCTCGTCGCAGAACGCCGCGTCGATGTGCAGCGGCGACTGGTTCATCGCCATGGTGCTCATCAGGACGTTGTCCATCTCCGTGACCGTCCGGCCGGGCCTGTGTTCGAACACGGCGCCGGGCTCGAACTCCTCGTAGTAGAAGCCGACGCGTTCACGGTGGCGATTCTCGCCGATCAGGTCGTAGCCCGCATAGGGCGAGGGGACGCCGGTCGACGCGTATGCGGTTGGTTCAGACAATCTCACTCCACTGGTATTGCGCCGCTTCGGCGCCGAACACGACTCCACGACCTTTCTGAAATCGGCCTCGTCCGGCCCGGACAGCCGTCAGTTCGGGCATATCGGATCGCAATGACAGCGCTGTTGCCGGACATATTCGTGCAACTGACCATCGTGGTCATGGTACGGTCCACACCGTCGCGGGTGCGCATATTGTTGGTGATTCGGGAGCGTCCTCAACAACGTAGCCGAACCATTCTCTCACGATCAACATACAGTTTGTGAACAACCGATTACGAACGGTCAGAGCGGCAGGTGGGAAGGGATATCCGGGAATCCCGCGCCCTCGACCCGTCGAAAACGGACGGAAAGAAGCGATAAAAACGGACAGAAGTAAGCGATGAGCTGCGTATTCACCGGCGGGCCGGAACCGGCAGCGCAGGTCACGGCGATCCGGCGGCGGGCGCGCGCCTTCGGGTGAGGGACCGGCGGGGGCGTGACATTCTTGGATCATGCGCGGCGGAAACGGGCGGTCGGTGGCGCCTTCCCCCATCCTCGGCCGGCGGAACGTGACCGACCGGCTGGCCGCCCTGATCGGCGCGGCGCGCGGCGGGGCGGGCGGGGCGCTGGTCCTGCGCGGTGAGGCGGGCATCGGGAAGAGCGCGCTGCTGCGGCACGCGGAGGGCATGGCGACCGGGTTCCGGATCATGCGGGCGTCCGGGGCGGAGTTCGAGATGGAGCTGCCCTACGCCGCCCTGCACCAGCTGTGCGTGCCCGCCCTGGACCGGCTCGGGACGCTGCCCGTCCGGCATCGCGGCGCGCTGGAGGTCGCGTTCGGCCTGGAGGCCGGCACGCCCGACCCGTTCCTGGTCGGCATCGCCACGCTGGAGCTGCTGGCGGAGGCGGCGGGCGACCGTCCGCTGCTGTGCGCCGTCGACGACGCCCAGTGGCTGGACCACGCCTCGGCCAGGGCGCTCGCCTTCCTCGCCCGCCGCCTCGGCGCCGAGAAGGTGATCATGCTGGCCGCCACGCGCACGCCGAGCCGGACGTCCGAGCTCGACGGCCTGCCGGGCCTGACCGTCGAGGGCCTCGCCGCGGACGACGCGCGCGCCCTGCTGGCTGCTGAGGTGCGGGCCCCGCTGGACGAACGGGTCCGCGACCGCATCCTCGCCGAGGCCCGCGGCAACCCGCTGGCGCTGCTGGAGCTCCCCCGGAGCGTGGGGCCGACCGGCATGGCGGGCGGGTTCGTCCCGCCCGACGCCGCGCCCCTGGCCGGACGGATCGAACGGAGCTACCAGGACCGGCTGGAGCGGCTGCCCGACCCGGTGCGCCAGCTGCTGACGCTCGCCGCCGCGGAGCCCGTCGGCGACCCGGCGCTGCTCTGGCGGGCCGCCGCCGAACTGGGCCTGGACGCCTCGAACGCGGGGCCCGCGCAGGCGTCGTCCCTGATCCAGTTCGACGCGCGGGTCCGCTTCCCCCATCCGCTGGCCCGCTCCGCCGTGTACCGCGCCGCCGACCCGGAGCGGCGCAGGGCCGCGCACCGCGCGCTGGCGGCGGCCACCGACCCCGGCACGGACCCCGACCGCCGCGCCTGGCATCGCGCCCAGGCCGCCGCCGGTCCCGACGAGGAGGTGGCGGCCGAGCTGCGGCGGTCCGCGTCCCGGGCCCGGGCGCGCGGCGGGGTGGCGGCCGCGGCCGCGTTCCTGGAACGGTCGGCGGCGCTGTCGCTCGACCCTGAGCAGCGCGTCGAGCGCGGCCTCGACGCCGCCCGCGCCAAGTTCGACGCCGGCGCGTTCGACGTCGCGGCCGAGCTGCTCACCGGCATCCAGTCGGGCTCCCTCGGCGAGGAGCAGCTGGCCCGGATCGACCTGCTGCGCGGCGAGCTGTCCTTCGTCCTGCACCGCGGCGGCGACGCCCCGCACGTCCATGTGCTACGCGCCGCCCGCCGCTTCGCCGCCCTCGACCCGGAGCGGTCCCGCGCATGCTATCTGGACGCGGTCGAGATGGGCGCGCTCATCGGCGGGCTGCGGGAGGTCGTGGACGCCGCCCGCGCCGCGCCCCCGGCCGGGGCGCGGGGCGGGAGCGGCGACATCGTGCTGGACGCCATGATCACGCTGGTGCGGGACGGCCACCGGGCGGCCGTCCCGGCGCTGCGGCCCGTCCTCGCCGACGTCCGCGACCCGGTGTGGAGCCGCCGCCCCTCGCTCGGCGTCCTGCTCGCGATTGAGCTGTGGGACTTCGACGGCTTCCTCGACTTCGCCGACCACACCATCGCGGCGGGACGCGAGTCGGGCTCGTTCCACACCCTCCCCATCGGGCTCGCGATGCTGGGCGCGGTCTCGGTGCACGCGGGCGACTTCGCGACCGCCATGGGCGCGATCACCGAGGGCGCGGCGGTCGCCGAGGCCACCGGCGCGTCGCCGCTGGTCTACCCGAGCGTCCACCTCGCCGCCCTGCGCGGACGCAGGAAGGCGGCGACCGACCTGTTCGCGGAGGTCCTCGCCGCGGACCAGCGCATGACGCTGAGCGTGCACTGGGCCAACGCCGTCCTGCACAACGCCCTCGGCGACTACCGGACGGCGTTCCATTCCGCGCGGCGGGCCATCGCCCACGACGACCTCGCCGTCACCGGACTCGCCCTGCCCGAGCTGGTCGAGGCCGCGGTGCGGTGCGGCGAGCACGAGGCGGCGTCCGGCGCGCTGGAATCGCTGGCCGAGCGCACCCAGGCCAGCGGCACCGCCTGGGGGCTGGGCGTGGAGTCCTGCGCCCGCGCGCTCGTCACGGGCGACGAGGACGCCTACCGCCGGGCCGTCGACCACCTCGACGGCTGCCGCGCCGCCGTCCACCGGGCCCGCGCGCATCTGCTGTACGGCGAGTGGCTGCGCCGGCAGGGACGGCGGCGCGACGCCCGGGAACGGCTGCGCACCGCGCACGAGCTGCTGTCCCGGATCGGAGCCGAGGCGTTCGCCGCACGCGCCGCCGCCGAACTGCAAGGGACGGGCGAGCGCGCCCGCGGCCGCGCCCCGCACAGCTACGAGCGGCTGACGATGCAGGAGGTGCACATCGCCCGGCTCGTCGCCACCGGCGCGACCACCAAGGACGTCGCGGCCCGCCTGTTCCTCAGCCCCCGCACCATCGACGCCCATCTCCGCAACGTCTTCCGCAAGCTCGGCATCACCTCGCGCCGCCAGCTCCGCGACCTCCCCGAACTCCGCGACCGCCCGGGCTGACGCGACGCCCAGAGACCCGCCTCCACACGCGCGGCGCCCCGCCTCCGCACGCGCCAGGACGCCCGGCGACCCGCCTCCGGACGCGGCGGGACGTCCGGAGGCGTGCCGTCTCACGCGCCGGGCGGCGCCTCCGGAGTCCGCAGCTCGCCGAGGATCTCCTTGGTGTGCTGGCCGATCGAGGGCGGGCCCGCGGCGAACGCCGAGCCGACCACCGGCAGCGGGGAACCGGGCACGATCACCTCGCCGGGCCCGCTCTCCAGCGGGATCGACCGCACCATCGCGCGGTGCAGGACGTGCGGGTCGGCCGCCAGCGCGTCCACGGTGAAGATCGGGCTGCACGGGACGCCGACGTCGCCCATCCGCGTGACGACCTCGGACACCGGGTGCGCGCGCGTCCACTCCTCGATGGCGCGGTCGAGCTCGTCGCGGTGGTCCAGCCGGGTGTCGGCGTCCATGGCGGTGAAGTACGGCAGCAGGCCGGGGGTCTGCACCACGCCGGCGAGGGCCGTCCACATCCGCAGGGTCATCGGCGCGAGGTACACGTAGCCGTCGGCCGCGGTGTAGGTGCCGGCGTACGACCGCCGCACCTTGCTGCCGACCCGCATGGGGCTGACGCCGAGCTGGAGCGCCTCGGCCAGGCACGGGCCCAGCAGCGACATCATGCTGTCGAGCATGCTCAGGTCCGTGAACGAGCCCTCGCCGGCGCCGTGCCGGCGGCTGAGCCCGAACATCACCGCGAGGGCGGCGTAGAGGCCGGTGACGTGGTCGGGCACGAACAGGCCGGCCTGCATCGGCATCCCGTCGGGCTCCCCGGTCAGGTGCACGAGGCCCGACATCGCCTGGATGATGCCGTCGAAGGCGGGCCGCTTCGCGTAGGGGCTGTCGTTGCCGAAGCCGCTGGCGTGCACGTAGACCAGCCGCGGGTTGACCTCCCTGGCGCGCGCGTGGCCGAAGCCGAGCCGCTCGGGGACGCCGACGGCGTAGTTGGTGACCACCACGTCGGCGGAGCGCAGCAGGGCGAGCAGGGACTCCTGCCCCTCCTCGGTCTTCAGGTCGAGCATGACGCTGCGCTTGTTGCGGTTCAGCGCGTGGAAGTAGACGTCGTTGTAGGAGAGGCTCTCGGTGCCCCGGCTGGCGTCGCCCTCGGGCGGCTCCACCTTGATCACGTCGGCGCCCTGGTCGGCCAGGATCTGGCCGCAGAACGGGCCGGCGATGTAGTGGCCGAACTCCAGTACGCGGATGTCGCTCAGGGGCGCGGCGTCCATGGGGTCCCCTCCCTTGTGGCGTCGCCTTTCGCGGACGCCGCGGCGTCCCGGTACGGCATCCGGATGCCCTGCTCGGCGGCGAACTCGACCGCGCGCTCGTAGCCGGCGTCGGCGTGGCGGACCACGCCGCTGCCGGGGTCGTTGGTCATCACGCGGTCCACGCGCAGCGCGGCGAGCGGCGTCCCGTCGGCGACCACGACCATCCCGGTGTGGACCGACCGTCCGATGCCGGTGCCGCCGCCGTGCTGCACGCCCACCCACGTCGCGCCGCTGGACGCGTTGAGCAGCGCGTTCAGCACCGGCCAGTCGGCGATGGCGTCGCTGCCGTCGATCATCGCCTCGGTCTCCCGGTAGGGGGACGCGACCGAGCCTGCGTCGAGGTGCTCGCGCCCGATCGCGACGGGCGCGCTGACCTTCCCGTCGCGGACGAGGTCGTTGATGACCCGTCCCGCGCGGGCGCGCTCCCCGTACCCGAGCATGCAGGTCCGCGCGGGCAGGCCCTGCACGCGGACGTGCCGCGCCGCCAGCCGCAGCCACCGGGTCACGGACGGGTTGTCGGCGAACTCGTCGAGCATCGCGGCGTCGATCACGGCGATGTCGGCCGGGTCGCCGGAGAGCGCGATCCAGCGGCAGTGGCCCTTCGCCTCGCAGAACATCGGACGGATGTAGGCGACGATGAAGCCGGGATAGTCCAGCGCCCGCTTGAAGCCGCCGAGGTCGGCCTCGACGCGGAGGCCGTTGCCGTACTCGAACACCTCGGTGCCGCGGTCGAGCAGCGCGCACAGCGCCTTGACGTGGTCGGCCATGCTCGCGCGGGCGCGCAGCACGTACGTCTTCTTGTCGTGGGCGCGCAGGTCGTCGGCGTCCTCCTGCGACAGGCCGGGGACGGCGTACAGCAGCGGGTCGTGCGCGGACGTCTGGTCGGTGGCGATGTCGACGGCGATGTCGCGGGCGACGATCCGGGGCAGCACCTCGGCGGCGTTGCCGCGCAGCCCGACGGACAGGGCCCGCCGCTCGTCCTTGGCGGCCAGCGCCAGGGACAGGGCGTGGTCGAGGTCGTCGGCCTGGGTGTCGAGGTAGCCGAGCCGCATCCGCCGGGTGATCTTCGTCTGGTCGACCTCCACGCAGAGGGCGACGCCGCCGTTCATGGTGATCGCGAGCGGCTGCGCGCCGCCCATGCCGCCGAGGCCGGCGGTGACGGTCAGCGTCCCGGCGAGCGTTCCGCCGAAGCGCTTGGACGCCACCGCCGCGAACGTCTCGAACGTGCTCTGCAGGATGCCCTGCGACCCGATGTAGGCCCACGAACCCGCCGTCATCTGGCCGAACATCGTCAGGCCCGCGTCTTCGAGGCGGCGGAACTCCTCCAGCGTCGCCCACTCCGGGACGATCATCGCGTTGGAGATGAGCACCCGCGGTGCCCACTCGTGCGTGCGGAACACCGCCACCGGACGGCCCGACTGCACGAGCATCGTCTCGTCATCGGCCAGGTCGCGCAGGGTGGCGACGATCGCGTCAAAGTCCCGCCAGGACCGCGCCGCCCGGCCGTTGCCGCCGTAGACGACGAGGTCGTCGGGACGCTCGGCGACGTCCGGGTCGAGGTTGTTCATGAGCAGCCGCAGGGCCGCCTCCTGCGCCCAGCCCTTGCAGGTCAGGTCGCCTCCGTGAGGCGCCCTGACCGGTCGTGCCCCCGCCGTTCCCGCCATCGCCTCTCCTCTGATCACGTGGGATGCCATCTACTCGCCCGGCCCGGCGGACCGCGGCCCGAACGGCTCGGGCCGGAACGGCTCGTCGCGGGCGCTGAGGAACGCCCGCAGGCCGCCCTCGGCCTTCGCCGCGTTGAGCCGCTCGCGCTCCGGCCCGTAGGACGAGTGGGCCATCGCGTTGAGCGCGCCGTTGAGCAGCAGGCCGCTGTCGACGCCCGCCGCCCGCAGGCCCTGCATGGTGATCGCCTTGTTCAGCCGCACCGACGCCGCCGGGACCTGCGCGATGCGCCTGCCGAGCCGCCGCGCGGCGGGCAGCAGCTCGCCGGGCGCGACGACCTCGTTGACCACGCCGATGCGGAGCGCCTCGGCGGCGTCGAAGTGGTCGCCGGTGAGGGTGTAGCGGTTGGCGCTCTTCCACCCGCACAGCGCCGCGAACAGGAAGATGGAGCTGGACGTCATCCGCACCTCGGGCTGGGCGAAGACGGCGTCGGCGGACGCGATGGTGATGTCGCAGGCCAGGGCGTACCAGAACCCGCCGCCCATGCACCAGCCGTTGACGGCGGCGATCACCGGCTTGGGCAGGCTCCAGATCTCCCTGAGGTGGTCGAGCTCCCCCTGGTTGCGCTCGTACCAGTCGCCGATGACGTCCGCCGGGTAACGCGCGGCCGGGTCGGTCCCGTTCGAGGCCTCGACCGCGGACATGTCGTAGCCGGAGCAGAACGCCCGGCCCGCCCCGGTCAGGACGATCGCGCGGACGTCCGGGTCGGCCCCGGCCCGTCGCAGGGCGTCGTGCAGCTCCCGCTCCAGGTCGGACGACAGCGCGTTCATGACCTCGGGCCGGTTGAGGGTGATGGTGGCGACGGCGTCGCCCACCTCGTAGAGGATCGTTGCGTAGTCCATGGCGGTGTGGTCCTAACGTGTCTGCGGCGGTTTCGGGGCGGGGCGGTCGGCGGCCGGGTGGTCGGCGGCGGAGTGGTCGGCGGCGACGATCCGGAGGTCGAGCACCCGCACGCCCTGCCCCCGCGGCAGCACGGCGACCGGGTTGAGGTCGATCTCCACGGCGGCCTCGCGCAGGTCGGCGGCCAGCCGCGCGACGCGCAGGACGAGGTCGGCGAACGCGTCCGCGTCGGACGGCGGCGAGCCGCGATACCCGCCGAACAGGCGCGCCAGCGGCGTACTGGCCACCAGCGTGCGTACTTCCTTTGGCGAGACCGGCGGCAGCGTCAGCGCGGGGTCGGGCTGGAGCTCGACGAGCGTCCCACCGGCTCCCAATGCCAGGACCTGCCCGAACACCGGGTCGAGCCCGCACCCGACGAACGCCTCCACGCCGCCGGAGACCATCTCCTCCACCACGACCTGCGGAGCGGGTTCGCCGAGGTGCCGCGCCACCGACGACGTGACGTCCTCGTACGCGTCGCGCACCTGCGAGGCCGTCGACAGCCCGACCGCGACTCCCCCGGCGTCGCTCTTGTGCACGACCTTCGGCGACGCGGTCTTGAGCACGACCGGGAATCCGATCGACTCCGCGGCCGCGACCGCCTCGGCGGCGGAGCCGGCGGTGGCCCGCCGCGGCAAGGGCAGCCCGTACCGCTCGGCCAGCTCCTCCAGCAGGTCGCCGGACACCTGCCCGGACGGCGACGCGTCCAACGCCCGCCGCACGGCCTTCAAGGACCCGGCGGCGACGATCTCGCCGGCCTCGCCGACGTCTTGGCCTTGGTGCGAGGCGGTGGCGGTTGTGGTCGTGACGGCGGCGATCGCGGCCATTCCGGCGCGGGTGCCGTGCACGACCGGGATGTCCGAACCGGCCAGGGCGTCGGCGGCGAACGGGTGCAGCCCGCCGCCGTAGTTCGACAGCACCATCACCGGCGTGCCGGAGCGCTGCCGGACGCCCGGCAGGGTCGCCAGCAGCCGGGTGTAGGACGCGGCCAGCCGATCGCCCAGCGACGGCGGCGCGTCCAGGACGACGGTCAGGAGGTCGACGCCCGGGTCGCCGGCGACGGCCGCCGCGAGGCGTCCGAACCGCTCGGGCTCGCCGACCAGCTGGCCGGTTCCGTCGAGCGGGTTGGCGATCGTGGCGTAGTCCGGCAGGATCCGCGCGAGCTCCTCGCGGGTGCCCGCCGACAGCTCCGCGAGCCGCACGTCCCCGTCGACGACGGCGTCGGCGACCAGCCCGATCTCGCCTCCGGACAGCCCGACGAACGCCACGCGATCCCCCGCCGGACCGGGCCGCAGAGTCGACAGGGCCACCAGCGCCTCGGTCAGCTGGTCGAAGTCGTCCACCGTGACGATCCCGGCGCGCCGGCAGAACGCCTCGTAGACCCGCGCGTCCCCGGCGATCGCGCCGGTGTGGGACGCGACGTTGCGGGCGCCCAGCTCCGTCCGCCCGACCTTCAGGGCGACGACCGCGACGCCGCTGTCGTGGCCCTTCCGCACGGCGGCCATGACGCCGTCGGCGTCGCCGATGCCCTCCACCACGATGCCGACCGCCCGGGTGGACGGGTCCTGGACGAGGTAGTCGAGGTAGTCGGCCAGCCCGGTCACGGTCTCGTTGCCGCTGGACACGACGTAGGAGAACCCCAGCCGCCCGGACCCGGCCAGCAGGATGCACCCCGACCCCGACTGCGAGACGACGGCGACGGGCCCGGCGGGCAGGTCGGCGCCGAAGTCGGTGCCGGTGAGCCACACGTCGCGGCCGGGGTTGAACGCGCCCAGGCAGTTGGGGCCGATGAGGCTCATGCCGTGGCGTCCGGCCAGCTCGCGCAGGCGGACGGCCCGCGCCGCGCCGCCGGCGGTCTCCTCGAACCCGGACGCGTAGACGACCGCGCCCCGGCAGCCCTTCGCCCCGGCCTCGTCGACCAGCGCGGGCACGGTGTCGCCGGGAGTGCAGATCAGCGCGACCGTCGGGGTGTCGGGCACGTCGGCGAGCGTCCGGTACACCGCGACGCCGTCGACGTCCCGGCCGCCGGGGTGCACGCCGTGGACCGCTCCACCGAAGCCCGCACGCCGGAGGTTGCCGAGGATGCGGCGGCCGGTCGAGCCGGGCCGCGGCGACAGCCCGACGATCACGACGCTCTTCGGGTTCAGCAGGTCGTCCAGCGCGGGCTGGCGGTAGGTGCGGCCGCTACCGCCCATGGGGCCGCTACCGCTCATGGGGCACCGCCGCCACCTGGGACGTGTCGAGATAGGCCGTCAGCGTGCCGCCGTGCCGGATCGATTCGCGGGCGTCGCGGGGCAGGGTGGCGCGGAGCGTCACGCCGTCGGCGGTGCGCAGGGTGACGCGCACGCCGTTGCCCAGGTACAGGTCGTCGAGCACGTCCAGCTCAAGGCGGGCCGGCGCCGGGCCGGACGGCGCCAGGCTCAGCGCCTCCTCGGGAATGCTGAGATCGACCCGGCCGGACGGCTCCAGCGGCTGCCCGCACATGACCTCCATGTCGCAGCCCGCGAACCCGACCCGCGCCCGGTCCCCGGCGAGCCCGGCCATGGTGGCCTCGGCGACGTTGTGGCCGCCGAAGAAGCTCGCGACGAAGCCGCTCCGCGGCCGGGTGTAGAGCTCCTCGGCGGTGCCGACGGCGTCGATGCGTCCGTCGTGCATGATGACGATCCAGTCCGAGAGGGTCAGGGCCTCCTCGCGGTCGTGCGTGACGTAGACGGTCGTCGCCCCGGCCTCCTGGTGGAGGCGGCGCAGTTCCACGGCCATGCGCATGCGCAGCTCGCGGTCGAGGGCGCCGAGCGGCTCGTCCATCAGCAGCAGCTGCGGCCGGAACGCCAGCGCGCGGGCGACGGCGACGCGCTGCTGCTGCCCGCCCGACAGCTCGCGCGGGAGGCGGCCGCCGAGCTCGTCCAGGCCGACCAGGGCCAGCATGTCGGCGACCCGCCGGTCGCGCTCCTGCTTCGGCCAGCGGCGCATCTTCAGGCCGTAGGCGATGTTGTCGGCGGCGGTCATGTGCGGGAACAGCGCGTAGTTCTGGAACACCATGCCGATCTCGCGCGCCGCGGGCGGCATCCGGGTGACGTCGCGTCCGTCGATGAGCACCTCGCCGCCGTCGGGCGCGAGGAACCCGGCGACGACGCGCAGGATCGTGGTCTTCCCCGAGCCGCTCGGCCCGAGGACGGTGACGAAGTTCCCCCGGCCGGCGACCAGGTCGATCCCGCGCAGCGCCTCGGTGCCGCCGAACCGCTTGACGAGCCCGCGCAGCTCCAGCCCGGCCTCCGCATCGGCGGGGGCGTCAGGAGCGGGACTGGGCCCGGTCCCCTCCTCCTGCCGCGGGTCCTTCCGTGCCCTGACGTTCATACTTTCCTCCGCAGCAGAAACGCGAGCGAGCCGACGACGCCGGTGCCCGCCATGAGCAGGGTCGCGATCGCGGTGATGTTGGGATCCAGTCCCGTCTTGACGTTGTCGAAGATCGCCTTCGGGAGCGTCACCGTCCCCGGGCCGCCGAGGAAGTTGATCAGCACGGCCTCGTCGAAGCTGGAGATGAACGCGAAGATGTAGGACGCGCCGATGGCCGGCAGCAGCTGCCGCAGCGTGATCCCGACCATCGCGCGCGGCCGGGACGCGCCGAGCGTCATCGCGACCAGCTCCGTCTCCGCGGGCAGGCGCGACAGCGCCGACCCGAGGATCAGCAGGACGAACGGCAGCCCGTGCACCGCGTACGTCAGCACCAGCGCCGCCATGTTGCTGGTCAGCCTGAACTGCACGAACAGCGTGTAGAGCGCCACGGCGTAGGCGACGCCCGGGATCACCAGCGGGCTCAGCCCGACGGCCTGGAGCAGCCCCTTCAGCGGGAGCCGCGACCGGTGCAGCGCGAACACCGCCGGGATGCCGATCAGCAGCGAGATCGCCGCCGAGACGGTGGCCAGCTTGAACGACAGCACCATCGCGTCGATCCAGGCGTCCGAGCCGAAGAACGACCGGTACTGGCGCAGGCCCCACTCCTCCGGCGGGAACTGGAGCACCTCGGCGTTGGAGAACGACAGCACGACGACGCACAGGATCGGCACGCCGAGGAACAGCACCGCCGCCGCGCGCACCACGAGGTCGGCCGCCTGCACGCCGCGGGCGAGGGCCCGGCGTCCGGCGGTGTCGGCCACGGCCCGCGGCGCCGTCTCCGACGGGACGGACGAGGTCAGAACGTCGGTCGTCATCCGAGGGCCCTCCGCATCCGCTCCTTGCCCACCAGCCGCAGCCCGCCGAGGATGACCAGGCCCGCGACGACCAGCAGCAGCACCGAGGCGACCGCGGCCTGCTGCGGGACGAACAGGTTGAAGATGTCGTCGGCGATGAGGCTCGCGGTGAACGGCGCCGTGGCGCCGCCGAGCAGCACCGGCGTCAGGTAGTAGCCGATGCAGATCACGTAGACGATCACCGTGGACGCCAGCAGGCCCGGCAGGGCCAGCGGCGTCACCACGTCGCGCAGCGCCCGCACCCGCGAGGCGCCCATGCTCTCCGCCGCCTGGATCAGGTTCAGGTCGATCGTGACGTAGACCGCATACATCGGCAGCACCGCGTACGGCAGCATCTGGTACGTCATCCCGGCCACCACCGCGAACTGGGTGCGGAGCAGCTGCATGGGCTCGTCGATCACGCCCAGCCACGTCAGGGTCCGGTTGACGACCCCGAACCGCTCCAGCAGGACGGTGAAGGCGTAGATCTTCATCACCGCCCCCATCCAGAGCGGCATGAAGACCGCCAGCGCGATCACCATCCGGGTCAGCCGGCTCCTGGTGGTGCGCAGCGACCAGGCCAGCACCGCGCCGACCGTCACGACGATCACCGTGACGATCAGCGAGGTGAGGCAGGTCGTCCACAGGGTGCGGCGCGCCGCCGGGCTCTGGAAGAAGTCGCCGAAGTTGCCGAGCCCGTCCGGTTCGCCGAACGCCGTCCGCAGCAGTTCGACGAACGGGTAGACGATGAACACCCCGGCGACCACGAGGAACGGCGCGATCAGCCCCAGCCCGGTCAGGCCGGAGAACGTGGACTGCCACCCCCTGGCGCGCGTCCGGCGCCTTATCTGAACCATGTGCTCATCTCCTGGTCATCTCCCATCCGTGTTCGCCGGACCGCCGCCGGACCGCCGCTGGGGCGGCGGGCCTGCGGGAGCGGCGTGCCGGCGGCTCGGCTGCGTGGCCGCCGGCACGCCTGCCTTCAGCCGACGAGGATCTCGCGCAGCGCCTTGCCGAGTTCCTGCTGCTGCTTGGCGCCCGCCTTGCCGTCGACGAGGGTGACGCCCGTCTTGTTGATGGGCAGGTTCTTGATCACCTCAGGCGACAGGTACTTCTGCATGTCGCGCCCGCCGGTGCCGCTGTAGATCTTCTCGGTGAACTTGGCCTGCAGCTCCCGGTGCTCCGCGTACCACTTGACGAACTTGAACGCGGCCTCCTTGTTCTTCGCGCCCTTGGGCACGCACCAGCCCTCGTCGAACAGCAGGCCGCCGTCCCAGTAGAGCTTCAGCTCGGGGACCTGCTTCATCGCCGAGACCAGCACCGTGTTGGGCGCCTGCATGATGCCGACCTCGCCGTCCACGACGGCCTGCTGCATCTGCGCGGGGCTCGTCGACCAGACCTGGACGTTCGGCTTGATCCGCTTGAGCGCGTTCATGGCCCGGTTCACGTCGACGGGGAAGTACTGCTGCGGCTGGACGCCGTCGCCCGCCAGCGCGAACAGGCTGGTGAAGATCGGGTTGTTGGCCGTGATGCCCCGCGTGCCCGGGAAGCTCTTCACGTCGAAGAACTCGCGCGGGTTCGTGGGGCACTTCTTGACCAGCTTGGTGTTGCAGCCGATCAGGTTCACCGTGCCGCCGTGGTCGAGGTAGTACGGCTCCGACGGGCCGGGCCTGATCGCGCCGTCCGCCACCAGCGGCGTGATCTCCGTGACCAGCGACGCGGGGAACTTCTCCAGGTTGCCGTCCAGGACGAGCTTCGAGGTGTCGCCGCCCGGCGCCTCCAGCAGGTCCCACTCGATGTTGTTGCCGGCGCGCTGCGCGGCGACCTTGGCCGCGAAGCCGCCGCCGGGCGTGGCGATGGTCACCTTGATCCCGGTGTCCTTCTGGAACTGGTCGTAGAAGGCCTCCTTGTTCGCGGCCGTGAACGACCCGCCCCAGCCGGCGATGACCAGGCTGTCCGAGCCGCCGCCGCCGGAGTCGGAGTCCGAGCCGCAGGCGGCCGTGACGGTCGCGACCATCGCGGTGAGCGCCAGGACCGCTATCCGGCCCCGCCGGACGCCGCGGGCGTGCGTTCTCTGGGAAGACATGTCATCCTGCTCCTTCTTGTGGGGTGGTCGAAGACCGTGCGAACCCCTGGTGAGCACCCCTCTGGTGCGCGGCCCCCCGGTCTGCGGTCGCGGCCTCGCGGTGCGCGATCCCGGCGCGGGCGGACGGCGGCACCCGCAGGTGCCAGCCGGTGCGGCGCTGGTAGGCGTCGGCGGCGCGCAGCACCGTGCTCTCGGCGAACGGCCGTCCGACCAGCTGGAACGACAGCGGGAGCCCCGTCTCGGCGAACCCGCAGGGCACGGCGATCGACGGCAGCCCCGACGCGTTCCACGGGCCGTGGAAGCCCGGCCTGAACAGCGCCGCCGCCAGGTCCGCCGTCGCGATCGGCGCGGCGGGCGTGAACGACACCGGCGTGAGGAGGACGTCGACCTTCGCGAAGACGTCCGCCAGGCCCCGCCGGAACAGCGCCCTGACCCGCTGCGCCTGGACGTAGTCGGCGCCGGTGAAGAACGCCGCCCGCGCCAGCAGCTCGCGGGTCGACCTCCCGTACTCGTCCCACCTGTCCACCAGGTTCTGCCGGTGGTAGGCGAACGCCTCGGAGAGGAACGTGATGTTGTTGGCGTCGTTGGCCTCCTGCGCGTGCGGGACGACGACGTAGGTGAGCGTCGCGCCCGCGTCCGCCAGTTCGTCGGCGGCGCGCAGCACGGCGGTGCGGACCTCGCCGTCCAGCAGCGGCGAGTCCAGGAAGTACCGGGTCGGGACGCCGACGCGCAGCCCCTCGGCCCCGCCGTCGCGGGCGTCGTCGGCGTAGCGGCCGGGCGGGAGCGGCGAGGAGTACGGGTCGGCGGGGTCGTGGCCGGCGATCGCGTCGAGGATCAGCGCACAGTCGTAGGCGCTGCGGGCCATCGGGCCCACGGTGTCGAGGCTGAACGCGCACGGGACGACGCCGCTCTTCGGCACCCGTCCGAGCGTGACCTTCAGCCCGGTGCAGCCGTTCGCCCCGGCCGGGCCGCGCACCGAGCCGCCGGTGTCGGTGCCCAGCCCGCCGAGGGCCAGCCCGGCGCTGACGGCGATGGCCGTCCCGGAGCTGGAGCCCATCGGCGTGCGCTCGGGGTTCCACGGGTTGCGCGGGAACGGGAAGCGCGCCGTGCGGTCGGGCAGGCCGCAGGCGAACTCGTTCGTCGTGGACTTGCCGAGCAGGACGCTCCCCGCCGCCCGCAGCCGCGCCACCGCCGGCGCGTCGGCGCCGCCGCCCCAGCCAGGTTCGAGGACCTCGCTGTTGGCGCGCGTCGGCGCGTCCCGCGTCGCGATGAGGTCCTTGACCACCAGCGGGACGCCCTGGAGCGGCGACCGGTCGCGGCCGCGCGCGAAGTCGGCGTCGGCCTCGGCCGCCGCGGCCAGCGCCTCGTCCTCGGTGACGGTGACGTAGGCGCCCAGCGCGGGGTCGAGCCGGGCGACGCGGTCGAGCACCGTCCGGGTCAGGGCCGTCGACGTGGTCGCGCCGGCGCGCAGGGCGGCGGCGGCGTCCTCGATGGTCAGCGGCAGGGGCGGCGTGGTCACGGGCGTTCGCCTTCTCCTGGGAGCGCGCTGGTCTGGGCCATGGCGACGGGGTCGATCGGCGGGTCGTCGCGCAGGTCCAGGGCCGACAGCGCGTCGGCCTTCGCGCGCAGCGTCCGGTAGCCGGCGGCGAGCCGGGCGATCTCGTCGTCGGAGAGCGAGAGCCCGGCGGCGCGCAGCGCGAGCGCCGCCTCGTCCGTATCGGCGTCCACGCCGGTGTCCGCGTTGGTGTTCGTGTCGTGGCTCGTGTCGTCCATGGGCGGGCCGTCCCTTCGGTCGCGATGTGGGCGTGGGTACGATCGGCCGCACCGCCCGACCTGGAGGAGAAGCGCGTGAGAGCCGAGTCCGTGCGCGTCGAGGTGACCGGTTCCGTCGGGCTGGTCGAGATCCGCCGGCCGCGCAAGCGCAACGCCGTCGACGCCGCGACCGCGACGCTGCTGGCCGGGGCGGTCGCCCGCCTCGACGCCGACCCCGGCGTGACCGCGATCGTGCTGTGCGGCCAGGGCGGCGACCTCTCCTCGGGGGCGGACGTGAGCGAGCCCGCGCCCGACCCGGCGGGCGTCCCGTGGCGGCAGACCCCGCACGCGCGGATGCTCCGCGTCGTGCGCACCACGACGCTGCCGGTCGTCGCGGCGGTCGACGGCTGGGCGCTCGGCCTGGGCGCCGGGCTCGTCGGCGCGTGCACGTACGCGGTGGCGGGCGCCTCGGCCCGGTTCGGGTTCCCCGAGGCGCAGTTCGGCTACTTTCCGATGGGCGCGGCGCCCAACGTGGTCCGCCGGGTCCGCCCGGACCTCGTGCTGCGGTGGGCGCTGACCGGACGGCACCTCGACGCCGCGGAGGCGGCGGCGCACGCGCTGGTCACCGACGTCGTGCCCGCCGGGCAGGCGCTGGCGTCCGCCCGCGGCCTCGCCGCCGAGCTCGGCGCGGCGCCCCGGCACGTCGTGACCGCGGGCATGGCGTGGCTGCGGCAGTGGGCCGACCACGCCGTCCGTCCGCTGGACGACTGGTCCGAGGAGCACATGACCTTCGCCGAGCCGCCGCCGCCCTGAGGCCTCCGCCGGGGTCCTCACGACGTTCCACCGGAGTCGCGGTTGATCCACAGGCGTTGCAGGCGGCGCTGGTGACCGGTGTCGTCCGGGTCGTCGACGAACCCGGTGCGCGAGTGGATCACCCTGCGGTTGTCGACGAACTCCATGTCACCGGCCCGCAGGTCCACGTGGACGGCGGTCCCCGGACGCCGCAGCAGCGAGTCCAGGTACATCAGGCAGGTCATCTCCTCGGCGCCCAGCCGCGGGACGTCCTCGAACCGCATCGCGCTGATGATCCGCTTGGTCGCGAGCGAGCAGGTCAGCACGCCTCCCGCGAAGGAGAAGATCGGCCGGAGAGTCCAGCCCGGCCGCTCGCCCGCCCAGTCGGTGGCGTACTCGCGGTGGACCAGCTCCAGCCACTCCGGGTGCTCGCGCACCAGGGCGTTGTAGACCGTCGCGGCGCTGGCCACGACCCGCGCGCCGCCGCTCCTGGCCGGCGCCAGGCACAGGTAGCTCACGACGTCGGCGGGGTCGCTGTGGAACGGCGCTCCGGCCTTGCTGGCGTAGGTGCCGCCGGGCTGGGCGGGATGGTGGGCGTCCTCAAGGACGCGGAGCAGGTCGCCGTCTTGGTTCTGCGGGACGATCTCGCCGATCCGCCGGGCGATCGTCAAGTGGAGCTGCGACGCCTGCTCGGGTGTGTACCGCGTCCCCAGCGGCAGGCCGCGCAGGACGGCGTAGCCGATGCCGTTCTCCAGCCGTTCGACCAGGTCGGAGACCAGGTCGTCGAGGGCCTCGTCGAGCGCGTCCAGTTCGGCGCCGGTGAGGTGCCGCACGTACGGCTCGCCGGACTGGAGGTCCTCGGCCGTCCACACGCTCGGGCCGGTCACCGGCCGGGTCGACGTCTCGGTGGTCATGATGGGCTCCTGATCGCCGCCGGGCCGGGGGGTCACGCGGACCGCGCCCAGTCCAGGCGGGAGATGCCGCTGCGCCAGTAGTGGTATTCGGGGCACACGACCCGTCCGGTGTCGGGGCGGCTGACCCACAGCCGCAGCAGGTGCCGCTGGAACGCCGGGTCGTCGGGGTCGTCCTCGAAGCCGGTCCGGCTGTGCACGGTCACGAAGTTGTTGACGAACTGGATGTCGCCGACCTCCAGCGTCATGTCCAGCGCGACGCCCGGCCGGGTCGGGATCTCGTCGAGGAACAGCAGGCACGCCACCTCCCGCGCGCTGAGGCGCGGGACGTCGGGGAACCGGGTCGCGCTGAGGATCCGGCCCGTGCGGTAGGCCGACGACAGCAGCCCGTCCACGTACGAGTAGAGCCGCGAGTAGTACCAGCCGGGGCTGCCGGGCGGCTCCTCGCTGACCCAGTCGGTCGGGAACCGCTTGTAGAGGACGTCGAGCCACTCGGGGTGCTCGTCCAGGACGATGTTGTAGAGCGCCATCGCGCTGGCGACCAGGCTGATCCCTCCGCTGCGGGCCGGGTGCAGGCACATCAGCCCGACGATGTCGGTCTGGTCGGTGTGGAACGCGGCGGCGGAGGCGGTGGCGTACCCGCGCGCGTTGTGGCCCTTGGCGCCGAGGTTCCGGATGTGCCCGATCAGCTCGCCCTTGCGGTTCTGCGGGACCAGCTCGCCCAGGTGCAGGCCGATCGCCCAGTAGATCTTGGTGGCGTCCTCGACGCTGTAGCGGTCGTGGATCGGCAGGCCGCGCAGCAGCACGAACCCGGTGCCGTGTTCGAGCTCGTCCAGGACGTCGCGGACCTTCGCCGAGAACGACGGCAGCGGGAAGTCGCGCTTGGACAGCTCCCGCGCGGACTTCTCCCGGACGCCGGCCAGCGCGCGGTCGAACTCCTGGAGGTCGTCCTCGGTGAACCTCCGGGCGTAGGAGTCCTCGTCGCCGATGTCGGCCGCCGTCCAGACGCTCCGCCCGGCCACCGGCTCTTCCAAAATGTCAACCATCACACGTACTCCGAGTAGGGACGATTGGTGATCACGCCGAGCCGCCCGTCGCCGGGCTCACGGTGGGTTCCGCTTCGCCGGGTAGGTCTCACCCATGGCGGGCGCGCCCTGCGCACCGCGCGGTCTCTTTTGGGTCTGTGTGGAGTGGCCTGTCAGACCACGGTTCCGTGCTCGTCGTGCTGTCGCGCCAGCTGCTTCGCGATGGTGAGCAGCTGGATCTGCGAGGTCCCCTCGTAGATCCGGAAGATCCGGCAGTCCCGGTAGAGACGCTCGATCTCGCTCTCCTTCACGTAGCCGTAGCCGCCGTGGACCTGGAGTGCCCTGTCGACGGCCTGGAAGCAGTTCTCGCTGGCCACGTACTTGGCGATCGACCCGGCCCGGCGGACGTCCTCGTCCCGGTCGCGCAGCGCCGCCGCGTGGTAGGCGTGCAGGCGCCCGGACTGGACGAGCGCGTCGATCTCGGCGAGCAGCAGCTGGATCGCCTGCAGCTCGCGGATCGGCCGGCCGAACTGGACCCGCGTCGACGCGTACGCGGTCGCGAGGTCCAGCGCGCGCATCGCGACCCCGTTGGCCAGCGCCGCCACGTCGATGCGGGCGCTGTTGAGGACCTCCAGCGCGATGCGCCCGCCCCCGCCGGGCTCGCCGAGCACGGCGTCCGGCCCGACCCGGACGCCGTCGAGGGAAACCTCGTACGCGTGCTCGCCGCGGATGCCCAGTTTCTCGATGGGTGTGGAGAAGCCGAGGCCGTCCGCCCCGGTGGGGACGAGGAACGCGGTGATGCCCCTGAAGCCGGCGCCGGGTTCGGTCATGGCGAACACGACGATCTCGTCGGACTCCCGGGCGTTGCTGGTGAAGGTCTTGCCGCCCGACAGGGTCCAGGCGCCGTCCGGCCCGGCGGTGGCGCGGGTCCGGATGCGGCTGACGTCCGAGCCGGCGTCCGGTTCGGTCAGGGCGAACGCGAGCCGGGACGACCCGGCGGCGAGGCCGGGCAGGTACCGCTTGCGCTGCTCGGACGACCCGAACTGGCGCAGCGTCTCCATCCCGAGGTAGTGGCCGGCGAACACCGACCCGAGGGACGCGTCGGCGTAGGCGACCTCCTCCATCGCGAGGACCTGGGTCACCATGTCCAGGCCCAGGCCGCCGAACTCCTCGGGGATCGTGATGCCCATGAGCCCCATCCCGGCGAGCCGGGCGACCAGCTCGGCCGGGTACTCGGCCTCGGCGTCGCGGCGTGCGGCGCCGGGCATCACCTCTTTGCGGCAGAAGTCCCGCAGGGTGTCGCGGAACTGTTGCCGCTGGTCGTCGAGCAGGTCAAACATCGCTTGCCTCCCGTCCGGCGCCGGGACGCGCCCGTCCCCCGGCCTCCCCCGCTTCCCCGGCTTCCCCGGCTTCCCCGGGGCGTGCCGGTTCGTGCGTGCGCACCGGTTCGTCCAGCCAGCCGGCGACCAGGTCGTCGTGCTGGCCCAGCGCGGGCGCCGGGACGGTGTCGGTGCGCGACCCGGCGATCCGGAAGCCGTTGTCCAGCGTCGGGAAGCCGTCCGCCTCGGTGCGCACCATGCCGCGCGCCTCGGCCTGCGGGTGGCGCAGGGACTCGCGGACGTCGAGCACCGGACCGCAGGGCACGCCGGCCGCCGACAGGACGGCGATCGCCTCGTCGCGGGTCCGGCCGGCGAGCGCCGCCTCCAGTTCCTTCCGCAGCTCGTCGCGGTTCCGGCCGCGCTCGGCGTCGGTGCGGAAGCGGGCATCGCCGGTCCACTCGGGGTGGCCGAGCGCCGCGGCGAGGGCGGCGAACAGCGGGTCGTTGGCGACCGCGACGGCGATCGGCTCGTCGCGCGTGGCGAAGGTGCCGAACGGCGCGCTGATCGCGTGGTGGCTGCCGGTCGGCTCGATCGGCTCGCCGGTGAGCAGCGCGCGCATCGCGACGGACTCCAGGATGGACAGCAGCCCGTCGAACATGGCGACGTCGATGTGCTGGCCCCGCCCGCTCCGCGCCCGCTGGTGCAGCGCCGCCAGGACGGCGTTCGCGGCGTACATGCCGGGCACGATGTCGCCGAGGCTGACGCCCACCCGCGCGGCCGGGCCGCCGTCCGGGCCGGTCACCGACATCAGTCCCGACGCCGCCTGCACGATCAGGTCGTAGGCGGGCTGGCCGGACAGCGGCCCGGTGCGGCCGAAGCCGCTGATGCTCACCGCCACGAGCCGCGGGTTGAGCTCCAGCAGCCGCGCGGGCGGGAAGCCGAGCCGGTCGAGGACGCCGGGCCGGAAGTTCTCGATCAGCACGTCGGAGCGCTCGACGAGCCCGGCCAGCGTGCGGCGGCCCTCGTCGGACTTCAGGTCGAGCGTGATGCCGGACTTGTTGCGGTTGAGCAGCCGGTGGTAGCTGCTGACGCCGTCGTAGAACGGGCCGAAGTGGCGTCCGTCGTCGCCGGCCGGCGGCTCGATCTTGATGACGTCGGCGCCGAGGTCGGCCAGGATCCGTCCGCAGAGCGGGCCCGACAGGACGCGTCCGAGGTCGAGGACCCTGATGCCGCCGAGTGCGGCCACCTGCTCACGCACCGCGCCTCCCGGTCTTGACGGAACGTTCCAGCCCCTGCCGCCGAGCCGTGCGCGGCCCCGCCCCGAACGCGGCCCTCGGGCCGGTGTGCGGCGGTGCTCCCGCGCTGGACAGCTCGACTCTCATCTGCAACCCTGTCATCTAGTAAAAATCGAAGGTCACTAGATGAAAGCATATGACCGGGGGCCTGGCAAGACTCGCTCCCCGGACGACCACGGAGGACGAACACGGTGTCGACAGACAACGGTCCAGCGCCGACGCGCACGGTGGAGCGGGCCCTCACGCTGCTGGTGGAGGTCGCGACCAACGACGGCCTCGGCCTGGTGGACCTCGCGCGGCGGGTCAACCTGTCGCCGGCGACCGCGTCCCGGCTGCTGCGCACGCTGGAGGCGACCGAGTTCGTCCGGCGCGACGAGGACGGCGCGTACCACGGCGCGAGCCGGCTGATCCAGGTGGCGGTGACGTTCATGGGCAGCGTCCCGCTGTACCGGCTCGCGGAGCCGCACCTCGCCGCCCTGCGCGACGAGGCGGGCGAGAGCGCCTACCTGGGCGTCGCCGGCCCGCAGAACACGGTGCTGTACGCGCGCATGGCCGAGAGCGACAAGTCGATCCGGCACAGCGGCTGGCTCGGCAGGACCGTCCCGGTCGAGGACACCGCGATCGGCACCGCGCTGCGCGGCCGCTGCGGCGAGCTCGGCTACGTCACCGCGAGCCACGCCCTGGAGGACGGCGTCACGGCCGTCGCCGCGACCGTGCGCTGGGCGGACGGCAGCGTCGCGGCCGCGATCAGCGTCGTCGGCCCGACGTTCCGGATCCCGGACGCGCAGGTGCGCGAGATCGGGAAGCTGGTCGCCGCGCGCGCCCAGGCCATGTCCCGTGATCTCGGCACGCCCGACTTCGATGCCGAAACCGGTTCCGCATCCGATCCGGCCGACGGCTGACGGCTGACGAAATGAGCGAGGGGAACTGATGTCCGAAGATGCCGCACCGGCCGTGGGCACGCGCTCGCGCAGCGCCCGGCACGTCGCGGGAGCCCGCGGCGGGACGGCGGACCCGCCGTACGCCGTCGACCTGTCGGTCCTGCTCCGGCTGCTGGAGCAGGTGCGCCCGACGGGCGACGCGGAACTGGCGGCGTTGCGCTGGGACCCGCAGGCCCCGCCCCCCGGCGGCGACGGCGACGGCGGCGGGACGGCCGTGCGTCTGGAGGCCACCGTCACCAGACGGGTGCCAGGCACCGGCCCCGGGCGCGCGACGATCCACCAGGCGGTGCACGTCGTGGACGATCTCGACCGCGTGCGGTCGCGGTCGTCGGTGGCCTGGAGCGTTCCGGCGACGCTGAGCCGGGACGAGGCCGCGGAGTGGGAGGCCGCCGACTTCGCCTCGGTGCGCTGGGGCGGGCGGCTGCGCGAGCGGCTGTCCGGCGACGCCCGCTTCGCCGCCGCCGCGCGCAGCTTCGACGGTGCGATCGCGTTCGCCGCCCAGGACCGGCAGGTGCACTTCCGGATCTACCGCGGCGAGGTCATCGACGTCGCGCGCAAGTCCCTGGACGGCGCGACGTTCACGGTCGAGGGCGCCGACCTCGCGTGGACCGAGCTGCTCGCCGCCCCGTCCAACGACTTCGTCCGCCGCACCAGCGACGGCCTGTTCCGCGTCCAGGGCAGCGGCTACCAGTACCTGCGGATGATCAAGGCGGTCATGATCATGCTGGACCACGCCCGCGAACCGGCCCGGCGGACGGCGTCCGCGACGACCCTGGAGGCGACCGGTGCATAACGCCGACTACCTGGAACTCGACGGCCGGCTCGCGTTCGTCGAGAGCTGGCCGGGGGCGGGCGGGCGCCCGACCGTCCTGTGCGTCCACACGGCCGGGCAGAGCGGGGTGCAGTACCGGCACGTCGCCGCCGGGCTCGCCGGACTGGGCTTCGGGGTCGTCGTGCCCGACATGCCGGGGCACGGCCGGTCGGAGCCGGCGCCGGGCGGGCCGGTCAGCGACCTGTCCTGGTACACCGGCTGGTGCGTCCGGCTGATCGCCGCGCTGGGGCTGGAGCGCCCGTACCTGCTGGGGTGCTCGATCGGCGGCAGCATCGCGCTGGACATCGCCACGAAGGTGCCGGACGAGCTGTCCGGCGTGGTCGCGCTGGACCCGTCCGGGGTCCTCGGCAGCGACGGCCGCCCGCCGCCGCCCCCGCTCCTTGAGGACTCCGCGTCCCCGAGCATGCGCGACCGCACCTACTTCGGCACGATCGAGGCGTGCGGACGGTCCGTCCCCGCCGAGCGGGCCGAGCTGATCGCGCAGATGCACTGCCGCGAGGACTGGCACATCACCGTCAGCGACGTGCACGGCGCGCTCACCCACGACATCCGCGCGGCGCTGGGCGACATCACCTGCCCGGTCCGGATCCTCGCCGGCGAGGACGACTACTTCGTCCCGCCGAGCCGGGTGCGGCGCATCGCCGACCGCATCCCGCACGCGGTCTTCGAGCTGCTGCCGGGCATCGGGCACTACCCGATGGAGGAGATCCCGGACTTCGCGGAGCGCTTCGACCGCTGGGTGAAGGACTTCGACACCGCCGACGGCGCGATCACAGCCGACGGGGTCGCGCCGTGACGGTACGGGGCGCGGCGTTCATCGTCGGCGCCCACGAGCACCCGCGCCGCGACATCCCCGACCTGTCGGTGGCGGAGATCCACGCCGAAGTGGCGCTCGGCGCGCTTGCCGACGCGGGGCTGACGCCGCCGGACGTCGACGCCTACTTCTGCGACTCCGACGCCCCGGGCGTGGGCCCGCTGTCGATGGCGGAGTACCTCGGGCTGCGCTGCCGCCACCTCGACACGACCGAGACCGGCGGCGCGTCGTACCTGTCGCACGTCGGGCACGCCGCCGCCGCGATCGCGGCCGGGAAATGCCGGGTCGCGCTGGTCGTCATGGGCGGACGCCCGCGCACCCTGCGGCTCGCGTCCGGGCCGAGCCTGTCCGGCGCCCCGGAGACGCACTTCGAGACGCACTGGGGCATCACCGACACCGTCCACAACTATGCGCTGGCCGCGATGCGGCACATGCACGAGTTCGGGACGACCAGCCGGCAGCTCGCCGAGGTGAAGGTGGCCGCGTCGCTGCACGCGCAGCACAACCCGAACGCGTTCCTGCGCAAGCCCGTCACGGTCGACGACGTGGTGTCCTCGCCGATGATCAGCGACCCGCTGCACCGCCTGGACTGCTGCGTCATGACGGACGGCGGCGGCGCGGTCGTCGTGGCGGGCACGGACGTCGCCCGGCGGCTGCCGCGTCGCTCGGTCGCCGTCCTCGGGCACGGCGAGGCGGCGAAGGGCACCGGCAACGGCCGTCCCGACCTCACCCACACCGCCGGGGTCCGGTCCGGCCCGGCGGCGTTCGCCGAGGCCGGTGTGACGCCCGGCGACATCGACTACGCGTCCGTCTACGACTCCTTCACCATCACCGCGCTGATGGCGCTGGAGGACCTGGGCTTCTGCGAGAAGGGCCAGGGCGGACGGTTCGTCCAGGACGGCGCGCTCGTCGCCCCGCACGGCAGGCTGCCCATCAACACCGACGGCGGCGGGCTGTGCAACAACCAGCCCGACAACCGGGGCGGGATGGCGCGGATGATCGAGGCGGTGCGCCAGCTGCGCGGCGAGGCCGCGCCCGAGGTGCAGGTGCCCGACTGCCGCCTGGCCGTGGTGCACGGCTCGGGCGGACGGCTCGCCACGCGCAGCTCGGCCGCCACCCTGATCCTGGGACGTGAGGACGCATGACCACGCCGCTGCCCCGAGCCGATTTCACCCCCGCCGACTCCGACGCGACCTTCTGGACGGCCACCGCCGAGGGGCGGCTGCTGCTCCCCCGCTGCGAATCGTGCGCGACCGTCATCTGGTATCCACGGCCGTTCTGCCCGCGCTGCGGCGGACGCGACGTCACCTTCTTCCCGGCGTCGGGCGAAGCGACCGTCTACTCGTACACGGTGGTGCGCAAGGCACGCGGCGACTACCGCGACCTGACCCCGTACGTCGTGGCCTACGTCGAGCTGGCCGAGGGACCGAGGATCCTCACCAACATCGTGGGGTGCGACCCGGCCGAGGTTCAAATCGGGCAGCCCGTCACGCTGCTCTTCGACCCACCCGCCGCCGATGGCGGCGACCGCGACGCCAACGACGGCGACATCGACGACGGCGGCATTCGCGCCCGGCTGTACCGCTTCCGCCCGACGGGTGGAGGCAGGCGATCATGAGCTGCGGGCCGGGGTTATGCTTCGGGCGAGTGATCTTCCCCGTGCACGGCGTATGAAGGGCTTCCGATGGCAGACCAGGCCGGCGAGGCCGGTTCCGCAGACAGGCTCAAGTCGGACGTGCCCCATACGGCGCGGATCTGGAACTACTGGCTGGGCGGCAAGGACCATTTCGAGGTCGACCGGAACGTCGGCGACCGGGTCCTGGAGATCTTCCCGGTGGTGGCCGAGCTGGCGCGCGCCGACCGGCTGTTCCTCGGACGGGCCGTCCGGTACCTCGCCGGGGAGGCGGGCCTGCGGCAGTTCCTGGACATCGGCACCGGGCTGCCGACCCACGACAACACGCACGAGGTCGCGCAGCGGATCGCGCCCGAGTCGCGGATCGTCTACGTCGACAACGACCCGCTGGTGCTGGTGCACGCCCGCGCGCTGCTCGTCAGCACCCCGCAGGGCGCCAGCGACTACATCGAGGCCGACCTGCGCGAACCGGACAGGATCCTGGACGTCGCCGCACAGACCCTCGACTTCGCCGAACCCGTGGCGATCATGCTGCTGGGCGTCATGCACTTCATCCAGGACGACGACGAACTCCAGGCGATCATCGACCGGCTGGTGGACGCCGTCCCGTCCGGCAGCCACGTCGCGGTCGCCAACACGACCACCGCGGTCAACGGCGAGCTGACCGCGGAGGCCGTCCGGGTCTGGAACGTCGACGCCCAGCCGAAGCTGAAGCTGCGCACCCCGGAGCGGATCGCCGGGTTCTTCCGGGACCTGGAGGTCCTCGATCCGGGGTGGGTCTCGTGCTCGCGGTGGCGCCCCGACCTGGGCCCGGACGGCGGTCTCCCCAACGAGGTCGACCAGTGGGCGGGCGTCCTCCGCAAGCCGTGACGAGCCCCAGTTCCCGGGACCCGGGCCGCCGGGGCGTCAGGCCGTGGGCGGGTAGCGGACCGGGCCCTCTGAAGTGATCTTGCCGTTGGTGATGGTCATCAGCCGGGTCGCGCCCGCGATCCGCTCCGGGGCCATCGTCAGCGGGTTCTCCTTGATGACGACGAGGTCGGCGTAGTTGCCCGCCTTCACCGTGCCGCGCTCGCGCTCCTCGAACGAGGCGAACGCCGGCCGCGACGTGACCAGGCGCAGCGCCGTGGGGACGTCGAGCCGCTGGTCCGGCAGCCACCCGCCGGGCGGCGTGCCGTCGAACTCGGTGCGGGTCACCACGCGCTGCAAGCCCCACAGTGGATCGAGCGCCTCGATGGAGAAGTCGCTGCCGCCGACCATCGGCACCCTCGCCCGGAGCATGTCCCGCCACCGGTACGCGTACCGCAGCCGGTGCCGTCCGAGGGCGTCCTCGGCGAACCGCTGGTCGGACGTCGCGAAGCTCAGCTGGATGCTCGCGATCACCCCGCGCCGGATCATCCGTTCCAGCAGGTCGTCCTCGGCGACCTGGACGTGCTCGATCGCCCAGCGGTCCCGCGGCGACACCCCGTTGTGCTCGTAGGCGTTCAGCGTCACCTTGAGCCCGCGGTCGCCGATGGCGTGGGTGGTGACGTTGAAGCCCAGTTCGCGGGCGCGGGCGACGTCGCGGTCGGCGCGCTCCTGCGCGAGGAAGAGGATCCCGCTGCGCGGGAAGCCGTACGGGTCGTCGCTGTACGGGCGGCGCAGCGCGGACGTCCGGGGGCCGAGCCAGCCGTCCGAGTACAGCTTCACGCCGAGCACTTTCACCCAGTCGTTGCCCACGCCGGTGCGCAGGCCCATCCGGGCCGCCTCCTCCATGCAGCCCCACGCCACCCGGACGAGGAAGCGCACCTTCAGCCTGCCCTCCTCGGCGAGCTGGAAGAGGGCGTCCAGCGCGCCGAGATCGCGCAGCCCCGCCTCCACGACGGTGCTGACGCCCTGCCTGGCCACCTCCTCCTGCATGACCAGCAGGTCGTTCTTCATCTTCTCGGTCACCGGGCTGTGGGCGCACTCGTCCACGGGCGTCTCGCCGCGCGCGTGGATGTCCACGTGCCGCTGGCCGGTGCGCCTGCGCGCCTCGAACGCCTCGTCCTCGTCGTACGGCTTCCACACCGGCCGGTACGCCTCAGGGCCCGCGCCGCCCAGCGCGACCTGGATGAGGTGGGTGTGCTGGTCGCGGAATCCGGGCCCGACGAACGCGCCCCGCAGGTCGACGCGGCGCGTGCCGTCCCCCGCGTGTTCGAGGACCTTCCGGTCGGAGCCGACGGCCACGATCCGCTTCCCCTTGACGGCCACCGCCTGCGCGGTGCCGTCGCCCGTCCAGACGACGCCCGAATGCAGCACGAGGTCGGCGTGGCCCCGCGCGCTGCCAGGCGGGCGGCCCGCGGCCACCGTCCCCGCGGCGGCGCCGGTCAGGACGAGCGCGGATCGACGGGTCACCGGAGAATCCATGGCACACTCCTCACAGTTCGCTTCATGATCAATGTGAGGCCGGTGCGGGCGCTTGTCGACCCCGCGCGGGCCGGAAACTCACCCGTCGGTCCCGGGGGTCCGCTCCCGGCCGGACGACCCGGATGACCTGCGAAATGGGAATCGTTATCATCATCACCATGATGACCTCTCCCCACGAGCGCATGGTCCCGGACATCGAGTACGCCATCGCCGATGGCGAGCGCCTGCGGCTCGATCTGTACCTGCCGGAGACGCCGGGGCCGCACCCCGTCTCGCTCTGGGTGCACGGCGGGGCATGGCTGTTCGGCGACCGGTTCAGCGGCGCCACCTCGTTCGTGGCGGGGCTCGTCGAGCGCGGCGTGGCCATCGCGAGCATCGACTACCGGCTCGGCGAGGCCGGGGCCTTCCCCGCCTCCGTCGACGACGTCCGCGCCGCCGTGCGCTGGCTGCGCGCCAACGGCAGCGAGCACGGGCTGGCCACCGCGCGGATCGGCGCCTGGGGAGCCTCGGCCGGCGGGCACCTGTCGCTGATGGCGGCGCTCGGCGCGCGGGGCGGCCCGCCCAGCGACCGCATCGACGTCGTCGTCGACTACTTCGGGCCCACCGACCTGCTGGCCCGCCTGTCGCGCACGGAGCTGGAGCGCGAGGTGCTGCCCGATCCCCCCGACGCGCGCTATCTGCGGACCACCGTCAAGACGCTCGATCCCGACTGGGCGCGTGCCGCCAGCCCGCTGTACCAGCGCCTCGACCAGGCGCCGCCGACGCTGATCGTCCACGGCGACCGCGACCATCAGATCGCGCTGGACCAGAGCCAGCGCATGCATCAGGCCCTGGTCGCCGCCGGACGCGACTCGCAGCTGCTCGTCCTCGGCGGCGCGGGGCACGAGGACCTCCGGTTCCAGAGCTCGTGGGTCCTCGACACCACCGCCGCGTTCCTCCGCCACCACCTGACCGGCTGCTGACGCGGATGAGCGACGGCATCGGCCTCCGGACGCCCGACGACGACCTTCTTCCGCCCGCCGACTGGGGCCGCCGCGCCCCCACCCCTCCAGGGACCAGAGCGGCGTGGACGTTCGGCGCCCTGGCCCTGGCCCTCGTGGCCGGCCGGATATGGGTGGCGCCGGGCGTCGAAGCACGCGCGCTGGACGCGTGGACGACGACGTTCGTGGCGGTATGCGTGCAGGCGCTGCCCTTCCTGGTGTTCGGCGTCGCGCTGTCGGCGGCGATCACCGCGTTCGTCCCGCCGTCGGTGTGGCGGCGCGTGCTGCCGCGCCGGCCCGGGGCCGCGGTGCCGGTCGCCGGGGCGATGGGCGCGGTCCTGCCGGGCTGCGAGTGCGCGTCGGTGCCGGTGGCGGGCGGGCTGATGGCGCGCGGGGTGGCCCCGGCCGCCGCGCTCACCTTCCTGCTCGCCGCACCCGCGATCAACCCGGTCGTGCTGATCGCCACCGCGGTCGCGTTCCCGGGCCGGCCCGAGATGGTCGCCGGCAGGTTCGCCGCGTCGCTGCTGGTCGCCGTGCTGGCCGGATGGACGTGGCTGCTGGTCGGCAAGGGCGAGTGGCTCACGACGCCGACCCGTCCGCGGGCCCGGGGGACGGCCGGACGCGCGGAGGCGTTCCGGGAGGCGATGCGGCACGACCTCCTGCACGCCGGCGGGTTCCTGGTGGTCGGGGCGTGCGCGGCCGCGACCGTCAACACCGTCGTGCCCGCCGCCTGGGTGACGGAGGTCGCCGGGATTCCCGTGGCGTCGGTGCTGCTGCTGGCGCTGCTGGCGGTGCTGATGTCCATCTGCTCGGAGGCGGACGCCTTCGTCGCGGCCAGCCTGCCGCAGTTCTCGACCACGGCGCGGCTGGCGTTCCTGGTGGTGGGGCCCATCGTGGACCTGAAGCTGATCGCCCTGCAGGTCGGGTTCTTCGGACGGCGGTTCGCCGTCCGGTTCGTTCCGCTGACGTTCGTCCTCGCGGTGGCGGTCAGCGCGCTGGTGGGAGGGTTGCTCACGTGAGGCTTCCGGCATGAGCAGGGCGGCGCAGAATCTGTTGCTGGTCCTGATCGGCGCGGCGGTGCTGTGGATCACGCTCGGCAGCGGCGAGTACGTCAACTACGTCCGGCCGGGCTTCCGGTTCCTGCTGGTTCCGGCGGCGGTGGCGCTGCTGGCGCTGGGCGCCGCGGGCGTCCGCCGCGACCGGCGCGCGGCCGGGGACACCGATGGAAACGCAGCCGGGAACGCGGCCGGCGGCGACCACGGTCACGATCATTCGCGGGGGCCGCGGGTGGCGTGGCTGCTGTGCCTGCCGGTGCTGGCGGTCTTCCTGATCGCCCCTCCGGCGCTCGGCTCGTTCACCGCCGCGCGGGACGCCGGCCGGACGGCGCCGCCGCCGTCCGCGCCGTCCGGCGGGTTCCACGCGCTGCCGAGGACGGGCCCGCCGACCCCGCTGACGATGGGCGAGTTCATCGGCCGCGCGTTCGAGGCGCAGACCGGCGATCCGGCGCGCTTCCAGGGCGTCCCGGTGCGGCTGACCGGTTTCGTGACCCCGGGCGCCGAGGGCGAGCGCGGGTGGCGCGTCACCCGGCTGAAGATCGCCTGCTGCGCGGGCGACGCCGTCCCGTTCCCGGTGCTCGTGCGCGGCCTCCCCCGTCCCCCGGACGACGCGTGGGTCCAGGTCGTGGGCGTCTGGCAGCCGCCGCCGGCCGGACGCCGTGCGACCGAGGTCCAGGCGCTGCACGGCCGATCCCTCCGGCGGATCAAGAAGCCCGCGAACCCGTACGAGTGACCCGCGCCCGGCCCCCGCTCATCGGGGTCGAGAGACCGATCAGGAATCGAGAAGCGTCCACGACCGGGCCGGATCTAGCGTGACCGCCATGGACACCGAGATGACCGGCGGGAGGCCGACGATGGCGCGGAAGCAGCGGGCGGAGAGCGGCGGGAAGCGCGAGCCCGGCACGCCTGGCGCGTTCTCACGCTGGATGCAGCACCGGATGAACGCGCGCATGAACCGCAAGGTCCGGCGCGGGCGCGGCACGTTCATGGGCATGGACGTCCTGATCCTGCACACCGTGGGCCGCCGCAGCGGGGAGCGCCGGGAGACGCCGGTGGCGTGGTTCGCCGGGGACGACGAGGACGCCCGGCTGATCGTCGCGTCGGGCGGCGGCAGCCGGCACCCGGACTGGTTCGCCAACCTGATGGCGCACTCCGACCGGGCCTCGATCGAGCTGCCCGGCGGCGACACCGTGCGGGTGACGCCGCACCGGCTCGACGGCGACGACCGCGAGCGGGCCTGGCAGCGCATCGCCACCGCCCAGCCCCGCATCGCGAAGTACCAGAGCAAGTCAGAGCGGCGGTACCCGGTGGTCCGGCTCACGCCCCGGTGATCGCGGGCGCGGGCCCGGCCGCGCGACGGCATCACATTCCGGGCCGCCGACTCGTCGAACATGGTGAGGACGGAAGCGAGCGAGGGAGCCGCCGACCACCATGAGCAGCGAATCCGAACCGGACGACGACCGGGCCGAGCCGGGACTGGCCGCGATCGTCGGCGAGCGGCGCCGGCTGATCAACCTCGGGTACCGGCTCCTCGGCTCCATGGCCGAGGCCGAGGACGTCGTGCAGGAGACGTACGCCCGCTGGTACGCCATGTCGCGGCGGGAGCAGGAGGCCATCGAGTCGCCCGCCGCCTGGCTGACGAAGGTCGCCGGCCGCGTCTGCCTCGACCTGCTGCGCTCGGCGCGGGCGCGGCGGGAGCGCTACGTGGGCGAATGGATCCCGGAGCCGCTGCCCGACCGGACGGAGTGGATCGGCGGCCGCGACGGCGGCGGCCCGGTCGATCCGGCCGACCGGGTCACGCTCGACGAGTCGGTCAACATGGCGTTCCTGGTCGTGCTGGAGTCGATGACCCCGGCCGAGCGCGTCGCGTTCATCCTGCACGACGTCTTCCGCTACCCGTTCGCGGACGTGGCGGAGATCGTCGGCCGGACGCCGGTGGCGTGCCGGCAGCTGGCCTCGTCGGCCCGCCGCCGCGTCCGGGAGTCGCGCGGCCCCGCGACTCCGCCCGCCCGGCAGGCGGGCATCGTCAGGGCGTTCAAGGAGGCGTGGGAGGCCCAGGACGTCGACGCGCTCATCGCGCTCCTCGACCCAGGCGCCACGGCGATCTCCGACGGTGGCGGCCTCGCCAGCGCCCTCCCGGCCCCGATCGAGGGCGGCGAGCGGATCGCGCGCGTCTTCGCCGACCTCGTCCGCAGGGGGCCCGCCCTGACGTACCTGGAGCGCACGGTCAACGGCCAGCCCGGCCTGGTCGCCCAGCTCGACGGCGTCACCGTGGTGGTCGTGGCGTTCGAGGTCGCCGGCGACCGGATCAAGAACATCTGGGCGGTGCGGAATCCGGAGAAGCTCCGTCCCTGGACGGCGGACTGACGCGCCTCTTCCTTCGGCCGGAAAGCGCTTAAGGTAGATCATCTAGCGACAGTCAGGCGATCAGGGGATCGATATGACCGACCGCGACATTGATCTGAAGACCGAAATCCCGCATTCGGCCCGAATTTACGACTACCTGCTGGGCGGGACGGAGAACTTCCCCGCCGACCGGGCGGCGGCCGCGAACATCGTCGAGGGGTGGGCCAACCTTCCGACGTCGATGCGGGCCAACCGCAATTTCATGGCGCGGATGTCCCGCCGCCTCGCCGCCGTGCACGGCATCAGGCAGTTCCTGGACGTCGGGTCCGGGCTGCCGACGGCGCCGAACCTGCACGAGGTCGTCCAGGGCGTCGCGCCGGAGTCGCGGATCGTGTACGTCGACAACGACCCGATCGTGCTCGTGCACGCGCGCGGCCTGCTCACCAGCACGGACGACGGCAGGACGGCGTATCTGGACGCCGATTTCCGCGACCCCGACTCGATCCTGGGGTCCGGCCTGGTGCGCGACGTCCTGGACCTGGACGAGCCCGTCGCGCTGAGCCTGATCGCGATCCTGCACTTCATCGTCGACGACGCCGAGGCGCGGCGGCTCATCGACCGGCTCATGGCGCCGCTGGCTCCGGGCAGCGTCCTGGCGCTGTCCACGACCACGGCCGACAGCGCGCCCGAGGAGGTGACCGCGGGCGTGGCCGCCTACAACGCCCACGGAATTCCGACGGTGGCGCGGACCAGGGCCGAGGTGGAGCCGTTCTTCGACGGTCTGGAGCTCCTCGATCCGGGCGTCGTCCTCGTCAACCATTGGCACCCGGACGAGGCGGCGTCCAAGGTCGCCGACGCCCACGTCCACATGTACGGCGGCGTGGCCCGCAAAGGCCCCCTGAACTGACCTTTCGATGGCTTCCGCGGCCTATTCGGAGGGTCGCTGAAAAGGTCTCCTATGGCGAAGTGTGAATTCGCGTCTCACCCTGCTCACCACGCTCGCCCGCGACCGCGCCTCCGTCGGCTGACCCGCCGCCGCGCAGGACGCGGCCGCCCGCCGTCGGGTGGACGGCGGGCGGCCGGTACTGCCGGTCGTGCGGTCGCTCAGCGGGCGACCTTCGGGAAGCGGATGATGCGGTCGTCGGTCTGGGCGGGCTGGCCGCGGCCGTCGCGGTTGCTCGTCATGACCCACAGCCAGCCGTCCGGGCCGACGGAGACGGTGCGGAGCCGCCCGTAGGTGCCCTGTAGCACCGCCGTGGGCTGGCCGGACGATCCGCCTCTGCCGTCCAGCGGGACCGTCCAGAGCCGGCGGCCGCCGAGCGCGGCGGCGTACAGCGTGTCACCGGCGACGGCGGCGCCGCTGGGCGACGCGTCCCGCGTCGCCCAGGTGGCGATGGGGTCGTGGTAGGTCGGCTCGCCGCCCGGGCCCTCGAAGTTCGGCCAGCCGTAGTTGTCGCCGGCCTCGATGTGGTTGACCTCGTCCAGGCGGTTGTTGCCGAACTCGCTGGCGTACATGTGGCCGCCGCCCCAGGCGAGGCCCTGCACGTTGCGGTGCCCGAGGGTGTAGACGATCGAGCCGGGGGTGGGGTTGTCGGCGGGCGCGGTGCCGTCCGGCTTCATCCGCAGGATCTTCCCGGCGGGGGTGTTCCGGTCCTGGGCGTTGGCCGTCCGGCCGGCGTCGCCGGTGCCGGCGTAGAGCATCCCGTCGGGGCCGAAGTGGATGCGGCCGCCGTCGTGGAAGGAGTTCTTCGGAATGCCGGACAGGATCACCTGCTGCTGCGGCGAGGCGGCGAGCTTGAACCGGACGATCCTGTTGTCGGACGCCGACGTGTAGTAGGCGTAGACGTATCCGTCCTGCTCGTAGGTCGGCGACACCGCGATGCCGAGGAGGCCGGCCTCGCCGGTCGGCTGCACGCCGGACAGCCGGGCGACCTCGGTCGGCGTCGAGCCGGGCTTCACCTGGAGGATGCGGGCGCTGTTGCGTTCCGACACCAGCGCGCTGCCGTCGGGCAGGAAGGCCAGGCCCCAGGGGACGGTCAGGTTGGACGCCGCCACGCTGGGCTTGGCGAAGTCGAAGGCGGGGTCGGCGGCCGTCCGCGCGGGCGGGGTGGACGCGTGGGTCGCCTGGGAGACGGGAACTGCGAGCACGGCTGCGACGGCGAGGGCCGCGGCGGGAGCCAGCGTGCGGGTTTTACGGGGCATCTTCTCTCCTAAGTCACCCCCGAACCAATAAGTGACCTCGGCTGCTGCCCCTGCTGATGGGCGGTTTCACAGTTCAGGGCACCGGGGAGCGTTGCTGGCGCGCCTCTGTCAACGGGAAGAGCGGGGGGTCGTTGGGGCAGCGCAACCGAGGGGAGCGCTCGGTATCGCCTCCAAGCTACTCGGCCCGCCGGCGCCTGGGAAGCGCCGGTTTTTCAGCTTTCAAAACAGGGGTCCGCACGGAGAATCGAAAATGCGATCGCCTAACGCGTTTCCGCAGACGGGAGAAATCGCGGGGCGACGGCGGCGCCCGATGTCGCGGCCGCCGCGGCGGCGGTGACGACCGTCCAGGCGCCTGGGCCGAGCGGGGTGCAGCCGAAGAACTGGCTGATGCCGGGCGTCTCGACCACCGCGAACAGGGCGGCGGCGGAGACCGCGCAGGTCGCGAGGACGAGCGGGCTGCGCCAGCGGGCGATGAGCGTCTGGCCGAGCTGGGCGCCGACCAGCGCCGCCAGGCCCATCGTGGACGCGCGCCTGCCGCCGCCGGGGATGAGGCCGGTCAGCCGGCCCGCCTGCCAGGAGAGCAGGGCGGCGGCCGCGGTGGCGGTGCCGCGGACGGCGAGCGCGCGGCGCATGTCCTCGCCGGTGAAGCCCTGGACGGGCGCCCCGCCGAGCGGCGCCTCGGAGTCGCCCCCGGCCGGGGTGATCGCGACGGCGAGCGCGGGGAGCATGTCGGTGAGCATGTTGACCACGAGCAGCTGCCGGGTGCTCAGCGGCGCGGCCCCGCTGAGGGCCGTCCCGAGGACGGTGAACGACACCTCGCCCGCGTTGCCGCCGACGAGGATCGCGGCGGCGTCGCGGACGCTGTGCCACAGGGCGCGGCCCTCGCGCAGCGCGTCCAGGATGAGCGCGGTGTCGGGCGCGGTGAGGACGAGGTCGGCGGCGCTGCGGGCGGCGCCGGAGCCGCGCCCGGCGACCGCGATGCCGACGTCGGCGCGGCGGATGGCGGCGGCGTCGTTGGCGCCGTCGCCGGTCATCGCGACGACCCGTCCCGCCCTGCGCAGGTCCTTGACGATGCGCACCTTCTGGGCCGGGGAGACGCGGGCGAAGACCGCCGCGTCCTGGACGGCCCCGAGCCGCTCGGCGGCGGACATGGCGTCGAGCTCCGCTCCGGTGACGACCCGGTCGGCGCCGGGGATGCCGAGCTCGGCGGCGACGGCGGCGGCGGTCGCCGGATGGTCGCCGGTGATCATGGTGGTGCGCACGCCGGCGTCGCCGAGCCGCTGCACCGCCTCCTCCGCGGTGGGGCGCGGGGTGTCGGCGATGCCGACGAAGCCGAGCAGCGTGAGGTCCTCGACGTGCTCGGCGATCTCGCCGCGGACGTGCGCGGGGTCGTCGACGGCGCCCTCCGCGATGGCGAGGACGCGCAGCCCCTGCCCGGCCAGGCGGCGGAAGGCCGCGGTCGCGGCGCGGCGCCGGGCGGCGGTCATGGGCTCGTCGCGGCCGGCGGGGAGGCGCGGCGTGTGGATCCGGGCGCAGCGGGCGAGCAGCACCTCGGGGGCGCCCTTGACGGCGAGGACCGTCCGGTCGCCGTCGCGTCCGAGGGAGGCGGAGAAGCCCCGGGTGGTCTCGAACGGCAGTTCCTCGTCCAGCGACCAGGCGGCGTCCGGTTTCAGGTCGGCGGCGCGGTCCAGCACGGCCCGGTCGGTGGCGTGCGCGACCTGCCGTCCGTGTGGGGGCGGGCAGGCGCGGGCGGCGACGCGCAGGATCCGCCGCCCGGCGTCGCCGGTGAGCGGGAGCGGACGCGCCGGGCCCGCCGCGCGGACCAGGCGGAGCCTGCCCTCGGTGAGGGTGCCGGTCTTGTCGAAGCAGAGCGTGTCGACCCGTCCGAGCGCTTCGAGCGCGCGGGTGGTGCGGACCAGCACGCCGAGCCGGGACAGCCGCCGCGCCGCCGCGAGCTGCGACACGGTCGCGACCAGCGGCAGCCCCTCGGGGACGGCGGCCACCGCGACGGCGACGCCGGAGCCGAGCGCCCGGCGCAGCGGCACTCCGCGCAGCATTCCCAGCGCGGTGACGGCCGCGCCGCCGAGCACGGTGGCGGGCAGCGCCTGGTGGGTGAGCTCCGCGAGGCGGGTCTGCATGCTGGACGATGCGTCCGCCGCCCCGGCGAGGGCGGCGGCCCGGCCCGTCTCGGTGGCCTCGGCGGTGGCGACCACGAGCGCGACCGCGCTGCCCGCGACGACCGTGGTGCCCTCGTAGACCATGCACTGCCAGTCGGACGGGTCGGCGCCCGGCGACGGCTCGACGTTCTTGTCGACGGGCACCGACTCGCCGGTGAGCGTGGCCTCGTCCACCTCAAGCGACTCGGCCCACAGCAGCCGGGCGTCCGCGGGGACGACGTCCTCGGAGCGCAGGACGATCACGTCGCCGATCCGCAGGCGTCCGGCCATGACCTGCTCGGCGGCGGCCGACCGCAGATGCGCGAACGCCTCCGGGCCCGCGGCGCGCGGGGACGCGCCGGCGGCGGGCCTCAGCCGCCGGGCGTGGACCTGCTGGCCCAGCAGCAGCTCGCCGAGCGCCTTCTCCGCGCGCATCCGCTGCGCGCCGCCGATCAGGGCGTTGCCCGCCATGACGCCGGTGACCAGCAGCGCGTCCACGCTGGAGCCGACGACCGCGGAGGCCGCCGCGCCGAGCGCGAGCACGGGCGTCAGCGGGTCGTCGAGCTCCTGCCGCACGGCGGCGGTCAGCCGCATGCCCGCACCGGCCGGCCAGACGACCGTCCGGCGCAGCAGCGGGACCGACGCCAACCGGGCGCGCAGTGCGGCGGCGCGGGAGTCGGCGCCGTCCGGCTCGGCGTCCCCGGCGGCGCGGTACAGCCGCCGGAACGCCTCCTCGGCGGTGAAGGCGTGCCACGCGTCGCGGACGACGGGCGGCGGCAGCGGACGATGGTCCAGCCGCCGGGCGCTCACCGCGTTGGTCAGCATCGCCACCAGCGCGGCCGCGTGCACCGGCGGCATGTCCTGCCAGGACGTGACCGCCCGGCCGAACGGACTGCGTCCGGCGCGCCGCCCGGGACGGCGGCCCGCGATCAGCAGCGCGCCCAGCGCCGACGCGCTCAGCGACAGCTCGGCGGCCCGGTCGCTGGCGCGCCGCGCGGGCCGGACCGCCGTCAGCAGCCGCCACGCCTCGGCGAGCCCCGGCCCGCACACCAGGTCGGCGCGCCAGTCGCAGGGCCCGTCCCCGCGCAGGACGCTCACGCCGACGTCGGCGGCGTCCAGCGCTTGGTCCTGTCCGGACGACATGGCGAGCACCACGTGGCCGTCGCGTTGCAGCGCCCGCACGGACTCCGCCAGCTCGCCGACGGCCATCGGGGAGTCGTCGCCCCAGGCGACCAGCTCGCGGGTGCTGGCGTGCTCGGTCAGGAAGACGACGTCGGCCGCCTGGTGCGCCGCCGACAGCAGCGCCTCCGCCAGCGGGTCGAGCGAGCAGCCCACCCGGACGCGGCCGGACCGTCCGCCGCGTCCGTCCAGCAGGTCGAGCGTGACGCCCTCCGGGTCGGCGGGCGCGCCGGACGGGGCGTCCGCCGCCCGCACCAGCCGCCATTCCAGGCCGTTGTCGTCCCAGGGGCCGGGCCCGGCCAGGTCGCCGGGGTCGCGGCCCGCCAGCACGGTGTTCGCCGCGCGCCACACGCCCGCGTCGTCCAGGTCGCCGCCCGCGGCGACCGCCGACAGCAGCCGCAGCTCGCCGTCGCACAGCACCGCGGAGTCGATGACGACCGCGCTGACCCTGTCGAGCCTGCGCAGGGCGGCCGGGTCCAGGACCACGGTGTCGCGTCCCGCCAGGTCGTGCGCCAGCACCGCGGCGAACGCCTCTCTGCCGTGCCGCGCCGCCTTGGCCACGGTCGCCAGCAGCAGGTCGGCGACGGCGGACGAGTCGCGCGTGCCCGCGAGGACGCCCGCCCCGCCGAGCAGATGTCCCAGCGCGGTGCGGTTCCCGGCCTTCTCCACCGGCCCGTCCGGCAGCGGGCACGGCCGCTCGGCCCGGGCGCCGCACTCCTGCGGCTGCCGCCCCGCCGCCAGTCGCGGCTCGCGCCGGCGCCACGCCGCGCGGCGCGCCCCGATCTCGTGGAGCTGGAACACCCGGTGGACGGCGTCGGCGACCGGCGGGGCGACGCCGTGCCCGGCCCCCTGGACGACGGCGTTCGCGACCCCGAGCAGCGCGTCGGCGCGCAGTACGCCGAGCCGCCGCTCCACGGCCGTGCGGACCTGCGGCATCGAGTCCGCGACCGCCGCAGCGGCCCGCAGCGGGCTGGGCACCGGCGGCAGCGCCAGCAGCCTCCCGGCGACGGCCGACATCGCGCCCGCGACGTCCGCGGCCAGGGCGGACGTGGCCGCCGCCCACGCCATCTCGTCATCGGGCCACCGCGCGTGCGCGTTCTCGTCGAACCGGCCGGCCCTGCGCGCCTCTTCCACGTCCTCGACGACCTCGACCAGGGCGTCCAGGCCCACGTCGCCTTCCTCGAACGCGACCAGGACGTGGCCGGTGACAGCGTTGACCTCCGCCCAGTTCACGCCGTCCAGGCGCCGCAGCGCCTCCGTCAGCGCCCGCACGTACCGGAGGTGGCGCGGTCCCTCGCCCGACAGGCCACCCACCTGGATGTGGGCCCGTCCGGCGTTCGCCCACACGCGCCGCTCGCGCCCTCCGGCGGCCAGCGCCGCGAACGCGCCCGCGGCCCGGGACGCCCGCTCCGCCGCCGCGCCCGGGACGCCCAGCACCGTCCTGGCCAGAGACGCCCCCGGAAACCCCACTGCGCTCCTCCCCGACGGAAACGCCGACCGGGTACCCGCGACCGCGCACCGCAAACAAGCCGCCCCGGCGCCGGTGCCCCCGTCAATGAATCCGATTTATGCGGGTAATGCGTCGGCATGCGAATCGGTGTGCTGGACGTCGGATCGAACTCCGCCCACCTGATGGTGGTGGACCTCAGCGTCGGCGAGCCGCCCCGGCCGGTCACGGCGGTGAAACGCCCGACCCGGCTGGCCGAGGCGATCGACGGCGGCGGAGCGGTGGGCCGCGGCGCCGTCTGCCGGCTGGTGGGGTCGGTCGGCGAGGCCGCATGCGCCGCGTCCGCCCACGGCGTCGAGGAGCTGATCGCGTTCGCGACGTCGGCGGTGCGGGACGCGACGAACCAGGACGAGATCGTCGCCCAGGTCGCGGCCACCACCGGCGTCCGGCTCGGATTCCTGTCCGGCCGGGACGAGGCTCGGCTGACGTTCCTCGCCGCCCGCACCTGGTACGGCTGGTCGGCCGGACGACTCCTGCTCGTCGACATCGGGGGCGGGTCCCTGGAGATCGCGCACGGCGACGGGCAGGAACCGGAGCTGGCGCTGTCGCTGCCGCTGGGCGCGGGACGCCTCACCCGGGAGCGGCTGCCGGGCGATCCGCCGTCCCGCAAGCACGTCCGCAGGCTGCGCCGCCGGGTGTACGAGGAGCTGGCAGACGCCGCCGCCCAGGTGAACCCGGGGCTGGACGGCGGCCCGCCGGTGCGGCCGGTCGCGACGTCCAAGACGTTCACGCAGCTGGCCCGCCTCACCGGGGCACCCAAGCGCAAGGCCGGCCCGTACGCGCCGCGGGTGCTGGAGCTGGCGCGGCTGCGCGAGCAGATCCCGGTCCTGGCGGCCAGGTCCGCCGCGCGCCGGGCGAAGCTGCGGGGCGTGTCGCGGCCACGGGCGCAGCAGATCCTCGCCGGCGCGATCGTGGCGGAGGCCCTCATGACCACGCTGGGGATCGGCCGGGTCGACATCTGCCCGTGGGCGATCCGGGAGGGCCTGGTGGCCCGGCGCCTCCAGGCGATGTCCGATCCCGCGGCGGCCGACGACGAGACGGCGCGCCTCACCCAGACCGTCCCCGTCTCGCCCCAGCCGGGACGGCCGCCGCTGCGCGCGGTCTCCGGCTGAGGCGCCGCGAAAATCGGGCACGACCCGATGAATTCGGCGGCCGCACGCGGTCTAACCGGGGAAAGGCGTCAACCAGGAGGGGCAGGCATGCGGAAGCTCGTGGTCACGGAGAACATCACGCTCGACGGGGTGATCGACATGGCGGAGGGCTGGTTCGACCCGCTCGACGAGAACGTCGACCAGGCGGATATCACGGCGGCGACCACCGAGCACCGCGACGCCGCCGACGCGGTCCTGCTCGGCCGGCGGACGTTCGAGGCCTTCCGCGGCTTCTGGCCGAACCAGAAGGACGACCCGACGGGCGTGTCGGAGTACCTCAACGCGGTGAACAAATACGTCGTCTCCAGCACCGTCCAAGACCCGGAATGGGAGAACTCCACCGTCCTGCGCGGGCCCCTCGTGGACGAGGTCAACGCCCTGAAAGTGGCCCCGGGACGCGACATCGTCGCGACGGGCAGCATCCAGCTCGTGCACGCGCTGATCGCCGCAGATCTGGTCGACGAATACCGGCTGTTCGTCTTCCCGGTGGTCGTCGGCCACGGAGCGCGGCTGTTCGAGACGTCGGCGGCGCGGCTGCGGCTTCTTGAGACGCGGCGGTTCGTCTCCGGCGCGGTGCTGCTGCGCTACGCGCCGGAGGTCGCCCGCACCTAGCCGGGACGGTCAGCCCAGCTCGGCGAGCTTGCGTTCCAGCACCGCGCGTTCGCGCTCGTTGCCGCACAGCCGCACGGCGCGCTTCAGCTCGGTGCGCGCCTCGCCGGCGCGTCCAAGGCGGGCGAGCAGCTCCCCGCGGACGCCGGGCAGGAGGTGCGAGGTCGGCAGCGCGCCGGCGGCGACCAGCTCGTCCACGATCGGCAGCGCGGCGGACGGCCCTTCCGCCATGGAGACCGCAACCGCCCGGTTGAGGTCGACCACCGGTGACGGCGCGAGCCGTCCGAGCGCCTCGTAGATGAGGACGACGCGCTTCCAGTTCGTCTCGTCCACCGACGGCGCGACGGCGTGGCATTCGGCGATCGCCGCCTGGAGGCCGTAGGCGCCGAGGCCCCGGCCCGCCTTCTCCGCGCGGGCCAGCGCGGCGCGCCCGCGGCGGATCGCGGCGCGGTCCCAGCGGCGGCGGTCCTGGTGCTCCAGCAGCACGGGCTCGCCGTCCGGGCGGGTGCGGGCGGGGAAGCGCGCCGCGGTCAGCTCCAGGAGCGCCAGCAGGCCGTGCACCTCGGGCTCGCCGGGGACGAGCCGGGCCAGCACCCGGGCCAGCCGCTGCGCCTCCCCGGCGAGGTCGAGCCGGATCAGGTCCGTGCCGGAGCCCGCCGAGGACCCCTCGGTGAAGATCAGGTAGATGACGCTGAGCACGGAGCCGAGCCGCTCGGCCCGCTCCGGCGCGGACGGCGCCTCGAACGGCACCCGGGCCGCGGCGAGGGTCTTCTTGGCCCGGGTGATGCGGGCCTGCACGGTGGCGGTCGGGACCAGCACCACCTTGGCGATCTCGTCGCTGGTCAGGCCGCCGACGACGCGCAGGGTCAGCGCCACCCTCGCCTCCCGCGACAGCACGGGATGGCAGGAGATGAACATCAGCGCGAGGACGTCGTCGTCGATCTGGTCCGGGTCCCACAGGACGTCGTCGTCGCGTCCAGGGCCGGTGGGTTCGCCGCCGGCGGCCACGCCGCCCTCGTCCAGGTGGTGGGCGAGGACGGCGTACCGGTCGTCGAGCGCGGAGCGGCGGCGGTACGCGTCGATGGCGCGGCGCCGTCCGACGGTGAGCAGCCACCCCGCGGGGCTGCGGGGGACGCCGTCGCGCGGCCACGTCACCAGCGCCTCGGCGAGCGCCTCCTGGGCGAGGTCCTCGGCCAGGGCGAAGTCGCCGGTGTACCGCGCGAGCGCGCCCACGATCCGGGCGGACTCGATCCGCCAGACGGCGGCCACCGCCGCGCGGCCCGTCGGGTCGGACATCCCCGCTCCCCCGCTTCCGCTCAGAGCTGGCCGTTGGCCTCGCGCCACGCCCGCTCCTTCTTGATCCACTCGTTGTCCTGCGGGAACTCGTCGATCTCGGTGACCCGGCGGATCTCGGTCTTGAAGCCGGGCCCGGTGAGCGGCTGCCGCCTGGCCCACTCGACGGCCTCCTCCTTCGACGCGACGTTGAGGATGTAGAAGCCGAAGAACAGCTCCTTGGTCTCCCCGTACGGGCCGTCGCTGACCACGGGCGCCTCGGACGAGTAGTCGACCACCACGCCCTCGCTCGCGTCGGCGAGTCCCTCCGCGGCCAGGAGAACGCCCGCCCGGATCAGCTCCTGGTTGAACTTCCCGACGGTCTCGATCATCTCGTCGAGGTCGACGTCGCCCATGCTCGCGGCGGCCTCGTCGGTGGCGCGAAAGATCAGCATGTACTTCATGGTCCGTCTCCCCTTGGGATCGTCCTGGCCCCTCTCCGGGACCCTTTCATCCCTAGGTCGAACGGGGGCCGCCGCGGATCGACACGGCCCCCGATCCTTTTTGAAACCTTCGTGACCTGCGCGGTCACCGCGCCGGGCCGGGGGTCAGGACGGCCGCCGCGACGGCGCCGGCGGCCGCGGCGACGGCGGCGAGGACGAACCCGTCCGTGAACCCGGACAGCGTGCCGCCCGCCAGGCTCGCCGCCGCGACGCTGGAGATGACGGCGGCCCCGATGGACGCGCCGAACTCGTGGAACGTGCTGACGATCCCGGACGCGACGCCCGACTCGTGCGGCGCCACCCGCCCGAGCGCGGTCGCCGACGCGACGACGAACATCGCGCCCGTCCCGGCGCCCGCGACGGCGGTGCCCACGACGACGGTCACGGGGTTCATCGACAGCGCCGGGACGGCCATCCCGGCCGCGGCGACGACGAGCCCGGCGACGGCGAGCGGCCGCGCGCCCGCGCGGGCGAGCGCCCGGCCGGTCAGGTTGGCGCCGAGCATCGTCGCGACCGCCACGGGGAGGAACAGCAGGCCGGTCCGCAGGGCGCCGAAGTCCTCCGCGTGCTGGAAGTAGAACGTGCCGAGGAAGAACACGGCGATCATCAGCGCGGTCGCCATCAGGATCAGGAACGTGCCCGTCGCCACCGGCCGCCGCACCAGCAGCGTGACGTCCATCATCGGCGACCTCGCGGTCTTCTGCCGGATCACGAACGCCACGTACCCGGCGGCGGCGAGCAGCACCAGCGCGCCGGTGGCGCCGGTGACCCAGCCGTGGTCCCCGGCGCGGATGAACGCGTAGATCAGCGCCCCGGACGACGCCGTGACCAGCGCCGCGCCGAGCACGTCGAGCCGGGGCCGCGGCGCGCTCACCCGCTGCCGGGGCAGCATCCTGGCGAGCGCGACGAAGATCACCACGCCGAGCGGCACGTTGACGTAGAAGACCCAGGGCCAGCCGGGCCCGGCGGTGAGCGCGCCGCCCAGCAGCACGCCGAGGGCCGCGCCGCCGCCGCCGAGCGCGGACCAGACGCCGAGCGCCTTGTTCCGCTCGTCGCCGTCGAAAAGGTGCACCACGAAGGACAGCGCGGACGGCGACATCAGCGCCGCGCCCACGCCCTGCGCGATCCGTCCGCCGAGGAGCGGGGCCGCACCGCCGGCGAGGCCGGTCGCCAGCGACGCCGCCGTGAAGATCAGCAGGCCGGCGAGCACGACCCGCCTGGCGCCGAACAGGTCGGCGGCCCGGCCGCCGAGCAGCATGAGGCCGCCGAAGGTCAGGGTGTAGGCGCTGACCGTCCAGGTCACGGCCTGGCGGCCGAGGCCGAGGTCGGTCTCGATGTGCGGCAGCGCGATGGCCACGACGGTCACGTCGAGGATCAGCATGAGCTGCGCGACGCCGAGGAGTCCGAGGATGCGCCACCGCAGCGGGTGGGCCGCGCCGTCCCGCGCGGACGCGTCATGGGTCTGCTGGTTCATCGGAGGGCTCTCCTTAACTCGTACATCGCCATACGATTTCCAGCAGAGTAACACGTACTCCGCCGTACGAGTTAGGATGTTCACCATGCCGACCGCAGCCTCCGGACGCCGCCGGCGCGCAGACGCCGAGCGCAGCATCGCCCGCATCGTGTCCGCCGCCCGCGAGTGCCTCAGCCGGAACCCGAACGCCAGCATCGACGACGTCGCCAAGGCCGCCGGGGTCGGCCGGATGACGCTCTACGGCCACTTCCGCAACCGGGCCGAGCTGGTCGAGGCCGCCCTGACGGACGCGCTGCGCGCCGGCGACGAGGTCCTGTCGGCCGTCGACCTGACCGGCGACGCGCGCGAGGCGCTCACCCGGCTGCTGGAGTCCAGCTGGTCGCTCGTGGCCGAGTCCACGGCGCTGCTGACGGCGGCGCAGGGCACACTGCCCCCGGGGCGCGTCCGCTCGCTGCACGCCGCCCCGGCGGAACGCGTCGAAGAGCTGATCCGCCGCGGTCAGGAGCAGGGCGTGTTCCGCACCGACCTGCCGATCGGCTGGCTGGTCGGCGTCCTCCAGTACGTCCTGCACGGCGCGGCGGAGGAGAACCGCACCGGACGTCTGGACCCGGACGACACCGGACGCGTCGTCACCGCGACGGCGCTGTCGATCCTGACCGCTCCCTCACCGGGCGGCTAGCACACCGAGGGCCTTGGCGTACCGCAGGACCGGGACGGGCACCGTGCCGCCCGACGAGGTGGGCGCCGCGTAGGTCATGGCCCCGGTGTTCCGCCATCCGTGGAACTCGTAGAAGCGCCGGGCCCGCGCGTTGCCGGGCACCACCGCGAGCCACGCCTCCCTGTGGACGCCCGCGAACCGCTCCTCCGCGCCGCGCAGCAGGGCGCCGCCGACTCCGCGTCCGCGAGCGGCCCGGTCGACCGCGAGCTGAACGACCTCGCCCTCCGCGTCGCCAAGGATGATCATGCCGAGCAGAGTGCCGCCGTCGTCGGCGACGATCGTGGAGTCCGCGTACTTCGCGGCGTGGACGGCGAAGTGCCCGGGGCCGCGGGCGTCCATCAGCGCGGCGGGGACGTGACCGGCGTGGCCGTCGAGCCAGGCCGCGCGCCACATCGGGGCGAGCCTCGGCAGATCGGCCGTCCCGGCGGGCCGCAGAATCATCGCCGTCACCTTCTCCCGGACGAGTCGTCACTGTCGTATCCTTGAACGACAGTTACACGGTAACCGGACAAAGGTCACTGGTCAATTGCTTCTAGACAGTTACATGGACGCGGGCGCGCTCGTCTCGGTCGACCTCGTCAACCGGATGGCGATCCGGCCCGAACCGGCCGGGGACGTGGCCGTCCTGCGCGAGGTCCTGGCCGTCGACCCGCCTTCGGTCGCGGAGCTCGCGCCCGGCCACGTGCCCGGCTTCGCCGCCCTCGCCCGCGAACTGCGCGCCGTCTTCGACGACCTGGGCGGCGGCGACGAGGACGCCGCCGCCGCTCGCCTGAACCGGCTGCTGGCCGCGCACCCCGCCCATCCGCACCTGGCGAAGGAGGACGGCCGGTGGCGCCTGCACCACCACCCGGCCGACGCCGCCCTGGTGCCGATGTGGACGTCCATCTGCGCCGAGGCGCTGGCACGGCTGCTGGGCGGCGGGCACGCCGGCCGCGCCGGCTCCTGCGCCGACGACCGGTGCGGACGGGTCTTCGTCGACACCAGCCGCAACGGCAGCCGCCGCTTCTGCTCGACCACCTGCCAGAACCGCGTCAAGACCGCCGCGCTGCGCCGCCGCCGCGCCGCCCTCGACGACTGACCCGGCGTCAGGTGGCGCGGGGGCAGCGCGCCTACCACCGGGTCGTCGATGGGCCGCCCACCCCTGCTGGGCTACCAACCGTCTGGTGGATATTCAATTGCCGGAAAGGGTTTGTCGGACGGACCGGCAGAACGGTCGCGCCAGTTTACCGGGTTTCCCCGGACGACTTCGCCACAAGCTCGTCGGAACCGCCGAGGCCGCGGATGAAAAATGTGGCGTACCAGTCGCCGAGTTCGGCGTAGGAGAGCCGTCCCGAAGGCTTGAACCACGTCTGCGTCGTGTTCATCAGCTCGAACAGGGTGCTGGTCACGACGCTGGGGTCGACGCCCGGGTCGAAGTCGCCGTCGCGCATTCCCTGCTCGATTATCTCCTTGGCGAACGCGCTGAATCTGTCGCGTTCGGCGATGACGTCCTTGAGCCGCTTGCCGCGCAGCCGGCCGAACTCGCTCTCCGCGACACCGCGCCAGAGCCGCTGCTTGCGATTGAGCGCCATCCACCGGCGGATGAAGGCCCGCAGCCGCACGGGCGCGGCGGCCTGGGCGACCTCGGGCTCCTCCACCAGCGAGGGCTGGTGGGCCTCAAGGGCGCGCTGCACCAATTCATAGAGCAAGTCTTCCTTGTTCTTGAAATAGTAGTACATGCTGCCCTTGAGGATGCCGACCGTATTGGCGATGTCCTGCAGGCTGGTGGCCTCGTAACCCTTCTGCGAGAAGATCTTCGCAGCCGCCTCGACAATCTCTTCCCAGCGCTGTTCGCCGGCCACGCGTGATTTGGCGGCGGTGCGTCGGCGTCCTTGGGACACGCTCAAAATCATCATTCCCTTCGTTGATTCGGCGTGCCCGCAGAGTCTACCAAGTGCGGGGTCGCGAAATCGCCCGTACAAGCGTTTCAGGCGATGGCGCCGACCCCCTTCAGGGGGCCGATTTCCGTCCAGTCGTGGCCCAGCTCAAGCAGCACCTCTTCGGTGTGCGCGGCGGCCTCGGGCGCGGGGCCGGAGTTCGGGCCGCCGCCCGTCGAACCGGACCGGCGCGCGGACGAGCGTGATGTCCTCCCCGGCCGCACTCGGGTGAGCGTCCCCGGCCGCGGGTGGCGAGCGCCCGGTTCTGACAGTATTCTTGCCGTTCATTAGTCAATAATCTGACTAACGGGGGTTTGACCGCATGCATCCCTTCCGAGCGGCGGCCGAGGCCGGCGACCACGACGCGATCGAGGCCCTGCTCGCCGACGACGTCGTCTTCACCAGCCCCGTGGCGTACAGGCCGTACCCCGGCAAGGCCATCACCGCGGCGATCCTGCGCGCCGTCCTGCGGGTGTTCTCCGAGATCCGCTACGTCCGGGAGATCGGCGGCGCGGACGGCCGCGACCACGCGCTGCTCTTCGCGGCGAAGGTCGGCGACCTGGAGCTCACCGGCTGCGACTTCCTGCGGCTGAACGACGACGGCCTGATCGAGGACCTGACGGTCATGGTCCGGCCGCTGTCGGCGGCCAAGGCCCTCGCGGCCGCCATGGCCGCGGAGTTCGAGCGGGTCGAGCGGGAGGCCGCCGCCGGCTGACCGGGCGTCCGATTAACGATCGGTGAAGATCTTGCCGCCATCCGGCGTCGTGATCGCCGTACCTTAGTAGGCTCGCCGGGGCATTCGCAGGTCAGGAGAGGAACCGGATCATTGAGCGTGATCAACGTCGGGCAGGCCATCGTCCTCGGGATCGTGGAGGGCCTGACCGAGTTCCTCCCGGTGTCCTCGACCGGGCATCTGAAGATCGCCGAAGGGCTGATGGGCATCCCGGTCGAGGACGACGCCGTGGTCGGGTTCACCGCCGTCATCCAGGCCGGGGCGATCGCGGCCGTCCTCGTGTACTTCTTCGCCGACATCGCCCGCATCGTCAAGGCGTGGGGGCGCGGCATCGTCAAGCCGTCCGAGCGGTATCACCACGACTACAAGTTCGGCTGGTGGGTGATCTTCGCCACGCTGCCCGTCGTGGGCGTCGGCGTCGCCGCGGACGACCTCATCCACGGCCCGCTCGCGTCGCTGTGGGTCGTCGCCGGGTCGCTGATCGGCGGCAGCGTCGTGATGTGGCTCGCCGACCGGTACGGCAGGCACAAGCGCGGCGAGGACGACACGTCCCTCACCGACGCGATGCTGATCGGGTCCTCGCAGATCCTCGCGATGCTGTTCCCCGGCTTCTCCAGGTCCGGCGCGACCATGTCCACCGGGCTGCTGCTCGGCCTGGACCGGGTCGCCGCGACGCGGCTGTCGTTCTTCATGGGCATCCCCGCGCTGACCGGCGCCGGGATCTACGAGCTGCCCGGCGCGATGGGGTCGGGGGCGGGCACGATGCCGCTGGTCGTCGGCACCGTCGTCTCGTTCATCGTCGCGTACGCGTCCATCGCCTGGCTGCTCAGGTTCGTCCAGCGGCACACCTTCACCTCGTTCGTGGTCTACCGGGTCGCCATCGGCCTGCTCCTGTTCGGCCTTCTCGGCGCGGGGACGTTGGACGCCTGAGCCCTCCGCACGGTAAACGGGGACGTATGAACGATGCGATATGGGCCGGAACCGTCACCGTCACCGGGCACGAGGACGCCGCGCTTGAGGCTTATCTGGCGAGGCCGCTGAGCGACGTCCCGCGCGGCGGCGTCGTGGTGATCCACCACATGCCGGGCTACGACCCCGGCACGAAGGAGTTCGTCCGGACGTTCGCCGCGCACGGGTACGCGGCGATCTGCCCGAACCTGTACTCGCGCGAGGGCGCCGGGGTCAGCCCCGACGACCAGGCCGCCGCGGCCCGCGCCAAGGGCGGCGTCCCGGACGACCAGCTCGTCGGCGACGTCGCCGGAGCCGCCGCCCACCTGAACTCCCTCGACCACGCCAACGGGAGGATCGGCGTGATCGGGCACTGCTCGGGCGGGCGGCACGCGTTCCTCGCCGCGTGCTCCCTCGACCTCGACGCCGCCGTCGACTGCTACGGCGCCTTCGTCGTCAACGACCCGCCCGACGATTACCCGACGATCGCCAGGTCGATCATCTCCAGGGCGCCCGACCTGTCGTGCCCGCTGCTCGGCCTGTTCGGCGAGGACGACGCGTTCCCCGCCCCGGACGAGGTCGCCGCCCTGGACGCGGAGCTGACCCGGCTCGGCAAGGACCACGAGTTCCACACCTACGCAGGCGCGGGGCACGCGTTCTTCGCCGTCGAGCGTCCCGCGTTCCGGCCCGCCGCCGCCAAGGACGGCTGGGAGAAGATCTTCGCCTTCTACGGCCGCCACCTGAGCGCCTGAACGCCCGAGAGGAGACCGGCATGTGCACCTATCAGACGATCAAGATGGCGCTGGACGGCGCGGCCAAGGGCGCGAACGGCTGGTTCACGCTGACCGGCGGCGCGGTCTACGTCGACCACCCGTACCACGCCTGCCACGAGCACACGGTGAACATCGACTTCACCAATCGCGGTGACGGCCCGTCCGCGCGCGTCGCGGTCGAGCTGACCGAGGAGGCGGCGCTGGCGCTGGTCGAGGCGATCCAGAAGGCGCTGGCGTCGGCGCCGCCCGGGCTCGCGTCCGCCGCCACGTCCGCCGCGGGCGCGGCCTGACCCGAGGGCGCGGCCTGACGCGAAGACACAGCGGAGGGCATCGCGCGACGGACCGCGCGATGCCCTCCTCAGCCGCCGGGCTCAGCCCCCGGCGTGGGCCTTCTTCAGCTTGGCGATGTCGAGCTTGCCCTGGGTCGACAGCATCGCCTGGGCGGCGCGCCCCGCCTTCTCCGGGTCGGGGTCGCTCATCAGCTCGTACAGCACGGTCGGGACGACCTGCCAGGACAGGCCGAACTTGTCCTTCAGCCAGCCGCATGGGGCCTCCTGGCCGCCCTCGGTGAGCCGGCTCCAGTAGTAGTCCACCTCCGCCTGGTCATCGCAGTGGATCACGAAGGAGACCGACTCGTTGAACGTGAACTCGGGGCCGCCGTTCAACCCGACGAACTTCTGCCCGTTGAGCTCGAACTCGACCGTGATGATCGAGCCCGGCTTCCCCGGACCCCCCTCGCCCGCCCGGGTGACGTCGCCCAGCGCGGCGTTCTTGAAGATGGAGACGTAGTGGTTCGCCGCCTCCTCCGCCTTACCGTCGAACCACAGGCACGTTGTCAAACTCTCGGCCGCCATCGGAACCTCCCTGTATCGGATCGCTTTCAGAAGTGCAGACCAGGCGAGCCCTGCAAACTCATCGGCCGTCCACGCGCTGAAACCGGACGCCCGTAGGCCCGTACCCCCGGAGCGACGAGCCACCCGACGAGCCAGGAGAGGCGTGGGTTCAGGTGGCGCGGCGGGCGCGGGCGCGGCGTTTGCCCTCGTGCATGGCCTGGACGCGGGCGATCGGGATGGTGTGGCCCTCAGCGATCAGGTCGTCGGGGAGCCGCTGCGCGGGCGGCGTCAGCTCGGCCCAGAGGTCGCGGTCGCCCAGCAGCCCGGCCGCGTTCCGGACGGTGAAGTCGCCCGGCGTGACACCGTCGAGCTCGTCCCACGGGACGGGGAACGACACCGTCGCGCCGGGGCGGATGCGCGGGCTGTAGGCGGCGACGACGGTCGCGCCGCCCGCGCGGGTCGAGTCGAGGAACACCTTGCCGGCGCGGTCCTCCCGGATGAAGGCCGTCGTGGCGAGCGCGGGATCGAGGCGTTCGGCGCGGGCGGCCAGGGCCCGGGTCGCGGCGGCCACGTCGTCCGTCGGCTGGCCGTCGAGCGGCACGAACACGTGGACGCCCTTGGCGCCGCTGGTCTTGACCGCGCCTCGCAGGCCGCAGTCGTCCATCGCCCGGCGCACCAGGTGGGCGGCCTGGATCACGGCGTCGAAGCCGCCGCCCTCGGGCGGGTCGAGGTCGATGACGAGGTCGGTGGGACGATCCCAGGCGTCCGCGCGGACCAGCGGCGGGTGGTATTCGACGGCGCGCTGGTTCGCGAACCATAGCAGCGTGCGCCGGTCGTCGCACAGCGCGTAGGAGACCTGGCGCTGCGACGTCTCCGCCCACACCGACACCGTCCGGACCCACGACGGCGTGTACTTCGGCGTGTTCTTCTGCATGAACGGCTCTTGGCCGGGCCGCACGCGCTTGACCGACAGCGGCCGCCCGGCGAGCCGCGGGACGATGCGCCCGGCGACGGCGTCCAGGTAGTCGACCAGGTCGCGCTTGGTGGCGTCCGCCCCGTCGAACAGCGGCTGGTCGAGGTTCGTCAGCCGGACCCCGTCCCGTTCCTCTTCGGCACTCACCCGCCCAGCTTCGCACGCCGGGGTGTCAGAGCGTCCCGTCGAGGGCGAGGTCGGCGGCGCGGCGGAGGGCGCGGCGGTCGGCGTCGCTCACGTTCGGCGCCGAGCAGGACGCCATGGCGATGACGTTGCCCTTCCGTGCGGCGACCGTGGCCCAGGAGTCCTTGGTGCGGCCGTCGCAGCTCTCGTCGCCTATGTCGTGGCTCTCGGTGGGCTCGCCGACGCAGCCGAAGTCGGAGCCCCCGTGCAGGGCGTGGCGCGCCCAGTCGACGCCGGTCTGCGGGTCGTCCGGCTTGTAGAGGTTGAGCTGGATCTGGAACGTGTCCTTCGGCGGGAAGCGGGACGTCCCGAACGCGCAGAGGCGCCATTCCCCGTACTGGTCCTTGGCTCCCTGCGGGATGCGCCTGCCCTTGTCGGCGCCCATGTCGCGCAGGATCCGGCGGCCCTCGCCGCCGTCGTAGATCTTGCAGGTGTCCGGGAGGGAGGTGGCGACGGCCTCGGATCTGAGGAGCTCCCGTCCCAGCAGGACACCCCCGGCCGCCAGCGCCGTCACGACGGGCACCGCGACGGCCGGGACGAGCCACGGCCACACGCGCCGCTTGCGCGGGCGGGTCGCCCCCGGCGCGAACGGCGCGAACGGCGCGAACGGCGCGGTCGACGCGAACGACGCCCCCGGCCCCACCGGCGCGGGCGGGGCGGGCGGGGCGAACGCGGCGTTCTGGCCGGTCAGCCGCGCCGCCAGCGCGGCCGCCGTCGGACGCCGCGCGGGGTCCTTGGCCAGGCAGGAGCGGACGACGTCGCGCAGCGGCCCGTCCATGCCGGACAGGTCGGGCTCCTCGCTCAGGATCTGGTGGAAGAGGGCCTGCAGTCCGTCCCGCGCGAACGCCGGATGCCCGGTCGCGGCGAACACCATCACCGCGCCCCACGCGAACACGTCGGCCGCGGCGGTGACGGCATGCCCCTCGATCTGCTCGGGCGCCATGTACGCGGGCGTGCCGATCGGCCCCTTCGTCAGGGACGAGGTCGTGTCCAGCGCGCGGGCGATCCCGAAGTCGATGATGCGCGGGCCGTCCGGGCCGAGCAGCACGTTGTGCGGCTTGAAGTCGCGGTGGACGATCCCGGCCGCGTGGACGGTCGCCAGCGCCGCCGCCGTGTCGGCGGCCAGCCGGTCCAGGGCGGCGCCCCGCCGCGGGCCCTCGGTCTTGACCGCGTCCTGGAGCGAGGGGCCGTCGACGTACTCGCTGACCACGTAGGCGGCGGAGGGGTCGAGCCGCACGTCGACGATCCGGACCGTGCAGGACGGTGCGACCCTGCGGGCCGCCTCGACCTCCCGCTCCATCCGGCGCAGCGCGTCCCAGTCCAGGCCGCGCAGCACCTTGACAGCGACCCGCTCCCCGACGAGGTTGGAGCCGAGGTACACGACGCCCTGCGCGCCCTCCCCGAGCCTGCCCCGCAGCTCCCACGGTCCGACGTGCCTGGGGTCCCCGGGCTCCAGTGGAAATGCGGGCATCCGACTCCTTCGCGGCAGAACGATCTCCCCTTTTACCGCATTCCACACGGAGTGGGGCACGCTTGTACGGTGAACGCTCATGTGACGAGTCCCCTGTTCGTCGGGCGCGTCCGGGAATCGGCCGCGCTCGACGACGCGTACAGGGCCGCGCGGGACGGGTCGCCGTCGGCGGTGCTGCTCGGCGGCGAGGCGGGCGTGGGCAAGACGCGGCTGGTCGGCGAGTTCGGGGCGCGGGCCAGGGCGGACGGCGCGCGGGTCCTCGTCGGCGGCTGCCTGGAGCTCGGCACCGAGGGGCTGCCGTTCGCGCCGTTCACGGCGGCGCTGCGCGGCCTCGTCCGCGACGTCGGCGTGGACGGGGTCCGGGACCTGCTGCCGCCGGGCGCGGGCGCCGAGCTCGGACGCCTGCTCCCCGACTTCGGCGAGGCCGACGCCGACTCCTTCACCGGCGAGGCCAGGGCCCGGCTGTTCGAGCTGGTCCTGACGCTGCTGGAGCGGCTCGCCGCGGCCGCGCCCGCGGTGCTCGTCGTCGAGGACGCGCACTGGGCCGACACGTCCACCCGGGACCTGCTGACGTTCCTCGTCCGCAACCTCGGCGCGGGCGCCGCGCTGCTGATCGTCACCACCTACCGGACGGACGAGCTGCACCGCACCCATCCGCTGCGGCCGCTGCTCAGCGAGCTGGAGCGGGTGGAGCGGGTGCGGCGCGTCGAGCTGGCGCGGCTCGCCAGGGACGAGGTCGCGGAGCTGGTCAGGAGCGTCCTCGGCGAGGCCGGGACGCTCCGGGTCGCGGAGGACATCTTCGCGCGCAGCGACGGCAACCCGCTGTTCGCGGAGGCGCTGCTCGGCTCCCACGACGACCCCGAGCTGCCGGAGTCGCTGCGCGACCTGCTGCTCGGCGCCGTCCACCGGCTGCCGGAGGAGACCCAGGAGATCCTCGGCGTCGCGGCGGGCGGCGGCGCGCGGATCGAGCACGAGCTGCTCGCCGCGGTCGCGGGCGTGGACGAGCGGGCGCTCACCCGCGGCCTGCGTCCGGCGGTCGCGTCCAACACCCTGGTCGTGGACGGCGACGGGTACGCGTTCCGGCACGCGCTGATCCGCGACGCCGTCCACGACGACCTGCTGCCCGGCGAGCGGACGCGGCTGCACGTCCGGTACGCGGAGGCGCTGGAGGAGCGGCCCGAGCTGATGCCGGCGCGGCAGCGGGCGGTGACGCTCGCCCACCACTGGCACGCCGCGCACGAGGCGGGCAGCGCGCTGGCGGCCGCGTGGCGGGCGGTCGGCGAGACGCGCAAGGCGCTCGCCTACGCCGAGTCGCTGCGGATGGCGTCGCGCGTGCTGGAGCTGTGGGACCGGGTCCCGGACGCGGCGGACCGCGCCGGCGTCCCGTACACCGAGGTCATCGAGAAGGCCGTCCTGGTCGCCGACCTCGCCGGGGAGCCCGAGACCGGGATCAGGCTCGCCACGGCCGCGCTGGCGGAGTCCCGCGACGACCGGCCGCACACCGCCCGCAAGCCCGGCGAGCTGATGCGCACCGCCCGCCTGTACGAGCGGCGCGGCCTGATGGCCATGCGGCTCGGCCGCGACGAGGCGATCGGCGATCTCCGCGAGGCGGCCAGGCTCGCGCCCGCCGACCCGCCGAGCCGGACCCGCGCCCGCGTCCTCGCGACGCTCGCCTACCAGATCCACGCGCTGCACGGCACCCGGGACGAGGCGCACGCCGCGGCCGTGGAGGCCCTGTCGGTCGCGCGGGCCGTGGGGGACGTCCCGGTGGAGATCCACCTGGACCTCTGGTTCGCGTGGGACGACATGTTCGGCGACGGAGAGGGCCAGGGCGACGCCGAGGCGTTCTTCGCGCGGGTCGAGCGGGCCGCCGACCGGGCCGAGGAGGTCCACGCGTTCGAGCCGCTGCTGCGCGCGCTGACCAACCGGTCCGACATCCTGGAGATGTGCGGGCGGTCGGCGGAGGCCACCGCCGTCGCCGCGCTCGGCGTGGCGAAGGCCGACGAGTACGGGCTCGCCAGGACGGCCGGGACGTTCCTCGCGTTCAACACCGCCGAGCCGCTGATCTCGCTCGGCCGCTGGGACGAGGCGCTCGCCGTCATCGGCCGGGCCCTCGCGCAGGACCCGCCCGCCCTGATCCGGGGCAGCCTGAACTTCCTCGCCGGCGGCGTCGCGGCCGGCCGCGGCGACCTGGACGAGGCGGAGCGGTCGGCGCGGGCGGCGCGGCGGCGGATCCCGCACGGCGCCGCCCGCCGCGCCCAGGACCTGTTCCCCGTCTGCCGCCTCGACGCGATGATCGCCCTCGGCCGCGGCCGCCCCGCGGACGCCCTGGAGGCGCTCGGGCCCGTCCTCGCCGACCGCGACCTGCCGGACGAGTCCCGTTACGCCCTCCCGGGGCTGGTCGACGCGGCCACCGCCTGCGCCGACCTCGGCGACCCCGGCCCGCTCGCCGCGATCAGGGAGCGCGCCGCCGGAATCCGCGTGTACGGGCCCGTCCAGGAGGCGCACCGGCTGACGTTCCTAGCAGAGGCGGCCCGCGCCGAGGGCGTCCTCGACCAGGACGCGTGGGACGCGGCGGTGGCGGCGTGGGACGCGCTCGCCCGGCCCCATCCGCTCGCGTTCGCGCTCACCCGCGCCGCCGAGGCGGCCGCTGGGCACGACCGGGAGGGCGCCGCCGTACGGCTCCGCCGCGCCGCGGCCATCGCCGGCGAGCTCGGCGCCGTCCCGCTCCGCGAACGCGTCGACCTGCTCGCCCGCCGCGCCCGGGTCGACCTCGGCGGCGGCGCGGCGGCGTCCCGTCCCGGCCTGGGCCTGACGCCGCGGGAGGCGGAGGTGCTCCGGCTGGTCGCCGAGGGCCGCAGCAACCGCGAGGTCGCCGAGGCGCTGTTCATCTCCGCCAAGACGGCGAGCGTCCACGTGTCCAACATCCTGGCCAAGCTGGGCGTCTCCACCCGTACCGAGGCCGCCGCCACGGCCCACCGCCTGCGCCTGTTCGACTGACCACGCCTTTTCGGCTAACCCTCAGTGGGTCAGCGCGGCCGCCAGGGTGATTCCGGAGAGGTGGGACGGGGGGCGTCCGCCACCTGGAGGGCGTAGGTGGGGGTCTCGGCGCCGTCGACCGGGCCGAGGTAGGCGTGGCCCGTCAGGTGGCACCAGGCGGGCAGGTCGATGGGGGCCACGGGGTCGCTGGCGATCAGGTGGACGACGGTGCCGGGGGCGAGTCCCGCGAGGTGGCCGCGCAGTTCCAGGAGGAGGCGCACGCAGGAGCGGTCGCCGCCGTCGATGACGACTGGGTCCGAGATCATTCCCACTCCCCGGGTGTCGCGCCCCCGCTCCCGTCCTTCGCGAACCTAGCAGGGACCCGTCCGATTTCTCGACGTAAGGCCCGATATAGCGGTCAGAGCAGGGTGGCGCGGGCGAGGGCGCCGGGCTCCGGGCCCGCCTGGGCGACGACGAGGCCGTCCGGGGTGCGGATGCTGGAGTGCCCGGCGGCCGGGTCGTAGCCACCGCCGGCCGGGCCCGCGAAGCTGGCGAAGGCGACCCAGACGCCGTGGCCGGTCGCGGCGCGGTGGGCGCGTTCCGCCACGACGGCGGGGTCGTTGTCGCACACCCCGGCGAGGTAGGCGTCAATGCCCAGGGCGGCGGTGTCGGCGAGGTGCCGCGGGACGCCCGTGTCCTTGCAGACGGCCAACCCGAAGCGCCAGCCGTCGACCGTGATCACGGCGGGTTCCTCGCCGGGCCGGAATCGGCGGGCCTCGGCGTCGCCCAGGTTCATCTTCCGGTAGGCGATCGTGACGCCGCCGGCGTCGACGCGGAGCATCACGATCTGCGAGCCGACCGGGGCACCCGCGAGCGCGACCGTGTCCGTCTCCGCGCAGGCGTCGACGAGGGGTGCCAGGCGCGGGTCGGCGGGCTCGATGTTCTCGGCGTCCAGTTCGTATCCGCTCAGGGAAAGTTCAGGAAAGAGGACCATCCTGGACCGTGCGGCGCGGACCGTCCCGGCATGCGCGGCGACGTTCGCCTGGACGTCGCGGGGCGTGCAGGGCGGCTGGGCCGCGGCCAGGGTCAGCGGCGCGGGCATGCGGGCCTCCAGATGCGACAAATCAGGATGAATCAACGATGAACGGGATCGTCGGCGATATGGGGGATCGACGTCCTAGACTTGACCATTTCTTTCAGGTTCCGTCCAGCTCGGGGGCTTACAGTCGCAGTGATGTCCCCCCGCTGTCATCCAGGTGAGGAATTCGACTTTGGGGCGAACCATGGATCTCGGAGTGGCACGAGTGGAGATCACGGAGACCTGCGGGACGCTGACGTTCCCGGACGAGGTCGACCTGAGCAACGGCGACGCGATCCTCGCACAGGCCGTGCGACTCCTCGACTCCGGGACCCCCGCCCTGATCCTCGACCTGACCGGCTGCGCGTTCTGCGACTCCAACGGCCTGAACGTGATCACGCGGTCGCAGATGCGGGCCACCGAGCTCGGCGTTCCGATGTGGGTGGTGCTGCCGTCGCGCGGCGTCGTCCGCCGGGTGTCGGACCTGGCGGGCCTGCAGCGCCGCGTCGCCATCGCGCCGGACGTGACGACCGCGCGCGAGGCGCTCGCCGCCGCCGCCGCGCACGCCTGGGCCGGCGAGGCGGTGCCGCGCGCCTGAGCCGGTCAGGCACGCGAAGGCGGCCCGTCGGCGGCAGGGGATCTCTTTGCATGATCTTGTGGTGACGCTGATGGCCGGGAGTTGCGGACGGGGCATGGATGCCTAGGACCGACGGCGCCGACAAGCGGGAGCGCGCACATGCAGGTGAAGCTGGAGGCGGAGCTCGGCCGCATTCCGATCCTTGACGTGGCGCCGGTGGTGGGGTGTGGCCGGTGGCCGGCCAAGGCGGTGGTGGGTGAGTCGGTCGAGGTGTCGGCGACGGTGTTCCGTGAGGGGCATGAGCGGTTGGGTGCGGCGGTGGTGTTGCGGACTCCGTCGGGTGAGGAGTTGCCGGGTGTGCGGATGAGTGAGGTGGGTGCGGGGCTGGATCGGTGGTCGGCGCGGGTGACGCCGACCGAGATGGGGTCGTGGTCGCTTCGGGTGGAGGCGTGGGGCGACCCGATCGCGCACTGGTGGCACGACGCGCAGATCAAGGTGCCGCGCGGCCTGGACGTCGAGCTCATGTTCGCCGAAGGCGCCGCCCTGTTCACCCGCGCCGCGCGCGAGACACCGGCCAAGGACCGGCGCGTTCTCGCCCGCCTCGTCCGCCTGCTCTCGGACGAGGACGCGGACGTGCCCGAACGCCTCGCGGCGGCCGAGGACCCCGCCGTGCTGGACGTCGTCGACCGTCATCCGTTGCGGGATCTGCTGACGGTCGGTGACTGGTACCCCCTGGCGGTGCACCGCCAACGCGCCCTGTACGGCGCCTGGTACGAATTCTTCCCGCGCTCCGAAGGCGCCATCATCGACCCCCTCGGCCGCCGCGCCCCCACCACCGGCACCCTGCGCACCGCGATGAAACGCCTGCCCGCCATCGCCGACATGGGCTTCGACGTCGTCTACCTGCCCCCCGTCCACCCCATCGGCACCACCCACCGCAAAGGCCCCAACAACACCCTGGACGCCGGCCCCCACGACCCCGGCTCCCCCTGGGCCATCGGCTCACCCGACGGCGGCCACGACACCATCCACCCCGACCTGGGAACCCTCGACGACTTCGACGCCTTCGTCCACCACGCCGACGCCCACGGCCTCGAAGTCGCTCTCGACCTGGCGTTGCAGTGCTCCCCCGACCACCCCTGGGTCCGTCAGCACCCCGAATGGTTCACCGCCCGCACCGACGGCACCATCGCGCACGCCGAAAACCCACCCAAGCAGTACCAGGACATCTATCCCCTCAATTTCGACCACGACCCCCACGGCCTCTACGAGGAAATCCGCCGGATCGTGCGGCACTGGATGGACCACGGCGTCCGGATCTTCCGGGTCGACAACCCGCACACCAAACCCATCGCCTTCTGGGAACGACTCCTGGCCGACATCCACACCACCGACCCCGACGTCATCTTCCTCGCCGAAGCCTTCACCCGCCCCGCCCTCATGCACACCCTCGCCAAAATCGGCTTCCACCAGTCCTACACGTACTTCACCTGGCGCAACACCGCCGACGAACTCCGCGACTACTTCACCGAACTCGCCGGGCCCGCCGCCGACTACATGCGCCCCAACTGCTTCACCAACACCCCCGACATCCTCAACGAATACCTCCAGCACGGCGGCCGCGCCGCCTTCCAAATCCGCGCCATCCTCGCCGCCATGCTGTCCCCCACCTGGGGCATCTACGCCGGCTACGAACTGGGCGAGAACACCCCCGTCCGGCCCGGCAGCGAGGAATACCGCGACTCGGAGAAATACCAATACCGGCCCCGCGACTGGGACACCGCCACCCGCACCGGCGCCTCGATCGCACCCCTCATCACCCGCCTCAACACACTCCGCAACACCCACCCCGCCCTCCAACTATTCCGCGACCTGCACTTCCACCACATCGACCAACCCGAACTCCTCGCCTTCTCCAAACGCCACCAAGGCGACACCGTCCTGACCGTCATCAACCTCAACCCCCACCAGCCCCGCGAAGCCACCGTCCACCTCGACCTGACCGCACTCGGCCTCCCCGACGACCCCACCCGAACCCACACCGTCACCGACCAACTCGACGGCGCCACCTACACGTGGACCCAAACCAACTACGTCCGCCTCGACCCCCACACCAAACCCGCACACATCCTCACGTTCGACGAGACGCCGGACGACGGACGCGCGCGGGCCGATGAGAGCCGCGACCAGCGGCGGGCGGCCGCCCCGCCGCGGAAGAAGACCGCGAAGAGTCCGAGCGGCAGCGGCAGCGGCAGCCGCGGCGGTGGCGGTGGCGGTGGCGGCAGTTGAGTCAGACGGGCTCGGCGCTGAGCAGGCGGTCCTCGATGGAGCGGCACCCGGTGAAGACCGACCCGAGGCCCTCGCGGTCGATGATCTCGCGGAGCCTGGCGGGCAGCGACGGCAGCGCGAGGCAGCCGCCGTCGGCGGCGACGCGCCAGCGGATGCCGAGCAGGATCGGCAGCGGGTCGCAGCGGACGCCCAGCCGGTCGTGCATCCGCACCATGAGGTGGCGCAGGTTCCCCTCGACGAGCCTGGTGAGCGTCTCCCCGAGCCGCGGCACCGTGACCTCGTCGAGCACCCCGGACAGGTGGACGACCGTGTGGTCACCGTCCCCGGCCGCCGTCGTGGTGATCATGAGCTCGGACGGGGCGGGCGGGTTCGGCGCGAGCCCGGCGTCGCCCGGATGCAGGGCCCGGATGGCGTCCAGGACGTGCGTGGTGTCCACCTCGCCCGCCGCACCGTCCGGGACGGGCGCGGCCGTGGCCGACGCGACGTCCGGGAACAGCGGGACGAGCCGCGCCAGGCCGGTGAGCCGCAAGGCGCGCCGCACGTGCGCGGACAGCTCGGGCACGACGGCCCGCAGCGCGCAGCCGAGCAGCTGCGCCCGCGTCTCGGCGCGGGCCAGCAGGACCAGTCCGGCCGCGTCCAGCAGCACCGCGTCACCGAAGTCGACGACGACTCCCGTGCGCGCTCCCCCGCTCCGCCGTCCCCGGGGCGGGGGAGCGGCGGCGGCGAGCGACAGCGCCTTGCTCACCCCTTCCCGGATCCCCGCGTAGTTCTGCCAGCTGATCTGGGCGGGCAGGCTCAGCACGATGAACCCTGGCCGGGTCTCGATGCTCAGGCCCGGCACGGTCGTGTCCTTCATGTGTCACATCCCGATCGGGGTTCTCGTGGCCGCGCGGGCGGGCCGGGGCGGAGCGGTGGCGGAGGCGGACGCGGTGGCGGCCGTCAGGAGGCCGGGCGGTCTCGGCGCGGGCCGCCCGTCCGGATGCGCGTCCGGATGCGCGTCCTGATACGGGGGGCGCCCGCCCCGCACGACGCCCGTCAGCCGGGACGCGGCAAGGCGTTCGATGATCCGCTCCTCGGGCCGCACCCCGAGATGGGCGCAGCAGCACCACAGGTCGTCCACGCAGCGGCGCACGTTCTCCGCCGGAACATCGGCGAAGCGAACGCGCAGCCGCGCCACGAGCTCATCGCGCGTCGGTACGACCGATGGCGACATCTCCCAGCGCTCCACTGTCCCTCCGATCGCTTTTGGACGGACGCACGTATTCCGTCCGAACTGAGCAGAACCCGCCGTTCCGACGGGTTCTGAGCTTGGAAACGGCCTACCCCTGACATGCGCCAGAAAAAGCGACGAACCTAAAAACACGGACATGACACAACCGTCGCGCGGCAAGCATTCGGGGCCGTCCGCGCCACTGACCGGGCCGCAAATCGACGTGTTTTTGCGCTACTTTCCGGCGGCATACCCGGCCGCGACCGGACGGTTACCTTCCGTTCCGGACGATCCGCCGGACGGACGGGCCTGACGACGCGTGATCTACCCCGGCCATGGGCACGGACCGCCCCGCGGGACGGGCCTCCCCGGACCCGAAACCGGAGCGACGGTCACAGACCGTACTGAATCTTTTACGGATGGTTGCCTGTCGCGAACGTCTCGGTAGCGCGCGGCGGGAATTGCTGATCTAGATGCCTTCAACACACCCGGGGTGACCCATGCACGGCCAGCCGAAGAACCTGACCCGCTCCACGTCCGACCAGGCCACCGCCCCGAGCATGGACACCGCCCCGGAGACGAGCGCGGCGCCGGCCACGCGTGCGGTCCCGAACCCGTTTCGTGAGGACGCTCCGCGCACCCCGCATTGGTTCAAGACGGCCGTGTTCTACGAGGTCTCAGTGCGCGGATTCGCCGACTCCAACGGCGACGGGTACGGCGACCTGCGCGGCCTGATCTCCAAACTCGACCACCTGCAATGGCTCGGC